>JAJEAZ010000078.1 GCA_022824105.1 Alphaproteobacteria bacterium | reverse complement strand
CGTTGTTCATGTGGAGGTCCAGGCGGGTCAGCAGGTAGCCCGAGCTCTCGCCGCCCGTGGTGAACGACGAGGCAACGTCGAAAGAGAAGGACGCGGTGCTTCCGCCCGTCTGCCCGAGGTTGCTCACCGTGACGGCCGAGGAAACGGGCGGGGGAGGCGGGGGCGTCGGGGGGCGCGTCCCCGGGGTGCCGTGGACCGCGATCATCAGGGCCTGGTCGGCCAAAGCCCATCCGACGGTGTACGACAGCCTGTCGTTTTCGCGGTGCGTGTCGGCGATGCTCCATCCGCCCGCCGCGCCCGAATCCTGTGCGCTGCTGGCGGTTCCCTTGACCGTATAGCGCTTGCCGGGCTGGGTTGTCTCCAGCACCACCGCGTAGGTCGTATTGGCGTCCAGCGTCGCGCCCGGGGCCGCGGTGAACCTGTTGACCGCGTTCGCGGCGAGCGAGGCCGGGTTGGTCAGATCATGAAGGCGGACGCCCGCGCTGCCGAAGATCGTGCTGTGGATGCTCACCCGCGGGGTGACGCCCGCAGGCACCGACCCCAGCCGCACATCGACCGACGAGAGCGTGTAGCCGCCGGCGTTGGGGCCGGTCGTGAAGACCTGCGCCAGCGACCAGAGCTCGTAGAGGCCGGAAGGCCTGCCCACGGTGTGTTCGCCGGACGCCGCCGTCTGCCCGGTGTTGCCGACCAGCTTGACCGGGCTCTGCGCCTGCGCCGCCCCGGCGGAGAAGAGCAGGGCGCCGAGCGCAAGGAGGACGAGTGCGGCGGCGAAGGCGCGGGCGCCCGCGCGCCACGCGCGGGTGAGCGGGTTGAAGCGCGCAGCGGGCGGCGAGGCAATGTCGCGCGCCGGCCGGTGTGACGACATGAAAACCCTCCTGAACCCGCGCCGCGTGGCGCATGTCGACGACCGCATCGCTCAATTCCTCACAGCAATTCGGGACATGCCGTCCGGCCCGGCCGACGGCGGCGAATTCGCGGAGTGGAGACGAGTGCGGGCGGCAGGCAGGCGCCGGAATGAGCGCGGTGCGCGCCAGCCGGCGGACGGCCCCGCTGCCGCTCTCCTGACCCGCCGCGCATAGGCAGGCAGGCCACCGGCCGGCCTGAACCGCCGTGACGCCTGGAAACCGGCCGTCAATCCATTCGGCAGGGCCTCATGCATGCGTCTCCACCCTCCGGGATTACGCGCGATAACTGTCGCTATCGCGCGTAATCCGGGGCCCCTGTGTGCGGACGGTCCGGAGGCCCCCGAATGTTCCTTGAACCCCCGTTCAACACTTCGGAGGCGCCGGCAGCGGACCGCGAACCCGCGCTGGAGGAGCAGCTGGGACGGTTCGTCCGGGCTGCCCGCGGCGCGTTCAGCAGCAGCACCGAGCGGGCGCTCAGGTCCGATCTCGCCATCTATGCCGAGTGGTGCGCGGAGCGCGGAGAGAGGGCGCTGCCGGCCACGCCCGAGACGATCGCCGCCTTCGTCGACGCCAAGGCGGAGATGCGGGCTCCGGCTACGGTGCGCCGCTACGTCACCAGCCTCGCCATCGCCCACCGGGCCATGGGTCTGGAGAAGACGGTGAAGAGCCCGCCGGTGCAGCTCGCGCTCAAGCGCATGCACCGGAAGAAGGGGCGGCGCCAGGACCAGGCGACGGGCCTGACCTGGCCGCTGCGCCAGCGCCTTATGGAGGCCGCCGGCGACAGATTGCTCGACGACCGCAACCGCGCCCTGCTCGCCGTCGCCTACGACGCGATGCTGCGCCGGGCGGAGCTTGTGTCATTGCAAGTCCCCGACCTGCTTGAAGAACTACAGGGCGACGGCAGCCTGCTGGTGCGCCGCTCCAAGACCGATTGCGAGGGTCGGGGCGAGGTCGTCTGGGTCGGTCGGGATACCGTCCGGCTGGTCCGGGCGTGGCTCGACCGCGCCGGGATCGCGGAGGGAATGTTGTTCCGCTCGGTCGGCAAGGGCGGGCGTGTCGGGGAACGGCTGCATCCCTGCCAGGTGCCGCGCATCCTCAAGGCGATGGCGCGCGAGGCCGGCCTGCCGGAGGGGGTGGCCGGAGGCCTCTCGGGTCACAGCGCCCGGGTCGGCGCGGCCCAGGACATGGTCGCCGCCGGCATCGAGCTGCCGGCGATCCTCCATGCCGGCCGGTGGAAGTCGACCGCGATGGTCAACCGCTACGGCGAGCGGCTGCTGGCAAAGCGCAGCGGCGCTGCGCAGCTCGCCCGGATGCAGGGGCGGGGTTGAGCGGCGCCAGGGGTGTACGAAAGCGGCCGCCGGGCTATGATGTGCCGGTGGCCGGAACACGCCGCAATGGCGGATCTGCGGGCGGAATCGGGTCCGCGCGCGCCGGATGGGCGTAGATTCAGAAAATGCTATCGAGCGTAAAAGTCGGCGGGTCCGGCGGCCCCGGCAGTCTGCCGGCATGTCCCGGACAAGGCCGGCCGATCCCCGAAAAATCGCAGTAATTCAATGGGTTGATCTTAGCCGGAGGCGAAGTGTGCCGGCCCGTCGTGGCTCGGGCGAAGCGCCGGGAGCAAAAGCAGATTGACAATATTACGCGCGATAGCGACAGCTATCGCGCATAAAACGGCGCGGCGAAATCCGGCCTTGCGCCACCCCTCCGACGGCGCAAGCGTTTGTCGTTCCACGCTTTTTCGGTCCTGGACGCCCTCTCCAGCGCCCCATCGCCGTCGTCCACGCCCGACAGGTCGATATCAAACCGGAAATGGGGGCGCCTGCGGTGCTCGGGAAAGCAGAACGCCGCGCACGGCTCATCGTACGCGGCGCTGTCATCGGGGCCGGAGCCGTGTCCCGGAACCCGCTGCCGGGGTCCGGCGGCGGATCGCGGAACCGGGTCCGCCGCGGCCGGCCGGGGCTGCGTTCCGTCTTCCGGCTGCCTGGGGTTCGTGCGCACATCTCCAGATGGTTCCGTGTCTCCGCAAGGGGGCGCCCGCAGGGGATGCCCCTTGTGAGTCAGGTGGGAACGCAGTCGCCCGGGGCCAGTTGGATTTTGCAATGGCGGCTATTGGAAACCTTTATCCGACTCCGCAAGCCGCCGCCGGGCCGCAGGCCCGTCGGGACCGTGTTCTCCCTTCTCCGCTCTTCCTTGTTAGCGAGCCGGAGCCCGCATGGATAATGCCTACCGCCGGAACATTCATGCGCGGGCGGCATGCCGCGAGGCCGGAGTGTATGGCGCCGCCACGGACTGCACGTCCCCAACCTGGGGGAAAATCGGGAAGAATCTGCGCTTGTTTCCGCGAATTGCGCGAAGACGGTTGCCTTCGGCGCCGCCCCGGCCTCCGTCACTGTGCGGCTTCGCTTTCGACGATGCCCGGCCCGTTCGGTTCGTTGATCGCGCGCCGGGCGGCACGATAGGGTGTCGGTCCCTCATGTCGGCCGGTCTGCACTGCACGGCCGACAACGGACAAGGAGCGCGAGGCAGGCATGAATCGGATCGGCAGCACGCGAGTCCGGACGGCGCTCCTGCTGCTTGTCGCGGTGGTGTGGCTCCTGGCGGTCGATGGGCGGACCGCCGCCGCCGGCGAAGACCCCCGCGGAGCCGGGACCGCTCTCCGCGCGGCGGGAGCGAACGCCGCCCCGATCGCCCCCTACCTGAGCGCAGGCGTGGCCCTGATCCGCCCGCGGGACACCCGGTTCGCCGATGGCGCGGACGCCGGCCATGCCGCGCTCTACGGAAGCCGGCAACGCTTCGACGCCGGAGGCCTCGGCGACGGTCTGCAGGTTCATCTGGCCGTGGGCGTCCGCCTGCCGTACCGGCTGCGCGCGCAGCTGGAATTCGGCATGGCGCGCGGCCTGGACTGGCGGGGCAACACGAACTACCGGGCCTCGGGCGCGCGTCAGCCGTCGGAGGCAACCCTGGACACAAGGCAGTTCCTCCTCGCCGCGTTCCACGATTTCCCGGGATGGGAGATCGCGCCGGGCCGCCGGGCGCAGCCTTTTCTGGGCGCCGGGGTCCGGGCGGCGAAATCCCCTTCACCGCCCTTCCGGGAGGACGCGGGCGGAACTTCACCTGGATGCTGACCGCCGGGATCGCGATCGCGGTCGGCGGCAATATCCATCTCGACCTGAGCTACCGCTATACCGATGCCGGAGAAATCCGGACCGATGCCGGCGACATCGCCATCGTGCGCTACGGCGAGGACGGCGCCCGGCGGGAGATCCCGGTGCGGATCGACGAGACCTCCGCCGCCCACCGGACT
>JAJEAZ010000118.1 GCA_022824105.1 Alphaproteobacteria bacterium | reverse complement strand
CCCGTGCTCAAGCCGGGGGAGAGTTTCGAGTATTCCAGCGGCGCGCCCTTGCCGACCCCCTCCGGCTTCATGGTCGGCCGCTATCAGATGGTGCGCGAGGACGGCCAACGGTTCGAGATCGACATTCCGGCCTTCTCGCTCGACAGCCCCTGGTCCACGCAATCGATCCACTGAGCGGTTTCTCGCACCCATGCTCGATGTCCGACCGGTCTTCTTCATCATCGGCTGGCTGCTTGTCATGCTTGCCGGGGCTATGCTACTGCCGGCGGCGGTCGAGTTCGACCGGCCCGAATCGGAATCGACCGTTTTCCTGATCGGCGCGGCGATCACGCTCTTCGTCGGCGGCCTCCTGGTGGCCGTTTGCCGTTCCGTCAGGCCGAACTCCCAGCTGCACCGCTACCTCACGCTCAGGCAGTCCTTCCTGATGGCGGTGCTGAGCTGGGTGGTGCTGGCCGCGTTCGCCGCCCTGCCGCTGTTGCTGCTTTCGGATACGAACCTGAGCGTGACCGACGCCATGTTCGAGGCGGTCTCGGGCATCACGACCACGGGCTCGACCGTGCTCAGCGGCCTCGACGGCATGGCTCCCGGCATCTTGCTCTGGCGGGCCCTGCTGCAGTGGCTCGGCGGCATGGGCATCATCGTGACCGCAATCGCGGTCTCCCCCCTGCTCAGGGTGGGAGGCATGCAGATCTTCCGGATCGAGTCGAGCGACCGGTCCGAAAAGGTGCTGCCGCGGGCCGCGCAGATCGCGGGCCATATCGGCGTCATCTACCTGGTCATGACCGCCGTGCTGGCCGGCGCGCTGACCTTTGCCGGGCTCAGCCTGTTCGATGCCGTCGTCCATGCCATGACGACCATCGCGACCGGCGGCTTCTCGACGATGGACGGTTCCGTCGGCGCGTTCGCCAATCCGACAGTGGAGTGGATCATCGTCGCGGGCATGGTCGCGGGCTCGCTGCCTTTCGTGCTCTATATCCAGTTGATGCGGGGCCGGCGGGCGCGGCTGCTGGCCGACAGCCAGGTCCAGGCCTTTCTCGGCATACTGGGCGTCTCGGTGGCCGTGCTCACCGCCGCCCACTCGCTGGTGAACGGCGTGGCCCCGCTGGAGGCGCTCAGGCAGGTCGCCTTCAACGCCACCTCCTACATGACAGGAACCGGCTATGTGACCACCGACTTCTCCGTCTGGGGCGGCTTCGCGCCGGCGGCGCTGTTCTGCCTGATGTTCATCGGCGGCTGCGCCGGCTCGACCACCTGCGGCATCAAGGTGTTCCGCCTCCAGGTGCTGTTCGCCGAGGCGCGCGCCCAGTTCGGCCGGCTGCTCCACCCGCACGGGGTCTATGTGCCCCACTATGCCGGCAAGCCGATCCCGCCGGCGGTGGCGACCTCGGTGACCAGCTTCGTGTTCCTTTTCATCACCGCATTCGCGGTGATTACCGTGGCGCTCGGCATTGCGGGCCTCGACCTGGAAACGGCCGTGTCCGGCGCCGCGACGGCCATTTCCAATGTCGGCCCCGGCCTCGGCGAGACCATCGGCCCCATGGGTAATTTCTCGTCGCTCAACGATCCCGCCAAATGGGTGCTGATCTGCGGCATGCTCCTCGGCCGCCTCGAAGTGCTGAGCGTCCTCCTCCTCTTCACCCCCGCCTTCTGGCGCTCGTGAGGAGGCCCGCACTTGCGGCCTCCGCGGCGAACGATTCGTTTTGAATGCTACACCGGCCTGGCAGGGTGTCCGTCAGGCGAGAGACAGGCGCTCCAGCGCCTCGCGGGCGGTCACGATCGGAATCCCTGCAACTTCACCAAGCGCGAGCACATGCTTCTTGTCGCCGGAAACGACCAGATCGGCCCCTCCTGCAATCGCCGTTGCAAGGACCGGGTTATCGTCGGGGTCAGGAGACAGATCGATCTCCGGGATTTCTTCCACGACAAGCGCACGCGCACCGATGTTGGCAACGATGGCGGCCGCTTCGTCGTCATCGACAAACCTTCGCAGGCGGGGCCGGGCGAGGACGGCGGCAAGCTCTCTGATCTGCACCGCGGAAATCACGAGTTCAATCTCGCCGCGCAGCCACGCTTGGCAAAGCCGATCCGGCGGCGTCCCGCGGGTAATCAGGGCGCCGACAAGGATATTGGTGTCAAGAACGACCCGCACGCGCCGCATCGACCTCTTCATCGATCAGATCGAGGATCTCCTGCTGGTCGTATCCAGCATTGCGCGTCTTGATGTCGCCGAGCGTGAGGTCGAGGAGGCGGCGGCGAACGGCGTCATCGACAAACCGGGAGAGATCGCCCTTTCTGCCGCCTGTGCGCGCGAGGAAGGTGCGGACGGCGCGGTCCGTCCTGTCGGGAATCGAAAGATGCCATCGGCTCACGCGCAATCTCCCGGGTCGATGTTTCCACACATATGTGTATATGCGCATATACACATATTAAGTCAAACCGTGCCGGTCTGGACATCGAGTCCCCGCGCTGCGTCCACCGCTTTACGGCGAGGCAAACATCTATAGCCTTGCCGGCAGGCGAACGGGGAGGAAGGCCGATGGGTTTTGAAGTCGTTCCGAGCGGGGATGCGCTGGGCGCGGAGGTCCGGGGCGTGGACCTGTCCCGGCCGCTGGACGCGGCGGCGCTGGAGCGAGCCTGGTCGGACCATCTGGTGCTGCTCTTCCGCGACCAGACGCTCGCCGATGAGGATCTGCTGGCGCTCGCGGAAGCACTCGGCGGGGCGCAGGAGGCGGGGTCGCGCTCCTACTACCTCAAGGGCGGCTACGGCGTGGAGACCGGGCGCGTCAGCCGCCTGCCGGGCATCTCCATCGTCTCCAACCTCGACGAAACCGGCAAGCCGGCGAAGCGCCATGCCGGCACGGGCAGCCAGGAGCTCACCTGGCATACCGACAACTCCTATGTCGAGCAGCCGCCCAAGGGCTCGATCCTCTATGCCCACAAGGTGCCGGTGAACGGCGGCGGCGACACCTCCTTCGCCAACCAATACGCCGCCCATGAGCGCCTGCCGGAGGCGACCCGCAAGCGTCTTCCCGGCCTCACCGTCCGCCACGACTCCTCGCGCAATACCGCAGGCGGCCTCCGCCCGACCGTCGCCGCGCCCGCCTCGCGCGACGAGGTGCCGGGCCCGGTCCACCCGCTGCTGCGCCGCCATCCGGTTACGGGCCGCACGGCGCTCTATCTCGGACGCCGCTACAAGGCGCCGTCGAGCCATATCGTCGAACTCGACGAAGCGGAGAGCGAAGCACTGCTGGACGAGCTCTGGGCGGCCGCCACGGACCCCGCGATCGTCTGGACGCATGTCTGGCGGCCGGGCGACGTGCTGATCTGGGACAATCGCTGCACGCTCCACGCCCGCACCGAGGTCGATCCGACGCAGCCGCGCGTGCTGCACCGGACGCTGATCCGCGGAGAGCGGCCGCTGGCGGCCTGACGCCGGCTGGCGGGCGGGGCCGAGGCATGGACAGCAAACCGTCCTTCGCAGTGATCGGCGCCGGCATGGTCGGCACATGCTGCGCGCTCTCTCTCCAGAACGAGGGGTTCGAGGTCGCGCTCGTGGACCGCGGCGGGCCGGGCGAGGAAGCCTCCTTCGGCAATCTCGGCGGTTTCGGCGTCGCCTCCTGCCCGCCGGCCGCCATGCCGGGCGTGCTCCGGAAGGCGCCGGGCATGCTGCTGGACGCGGACGCGCCGCTGAAACTCCGCTGGGGCCACGCGGTGAAGGCCCTGCCCTGGTTCCTCCGCTTCGCCGCCAATGCCCGCCGGGACCGCGTCGAGGCCAATGCCGCCGCCCGGCAGAGCCTTCTCGACAAGGTGCATGAGGCGGTCGATCCGCTGATCGCGGAAGCAGGCGCGCAGCAGTTGATGAGCCGCACCGGGCTCATGTTCACCTTCGAGAGCGAGGAGAGCTTCCGGGCCGCCTCCTACGCCTTCGACCTCCGCCGGCGCAACGGGGTCGAGATGGACCTGCTCGACGGCGACGAGGCCCGCCAGGTGCAGCCGGCGCTAAGTCCCCGCGTCGTCCGGGCGTACCGCGTCGCCGACTTCTCGCACACGGTGGACCCCGGCGGGCTGGTGAAGGCGCTGGCCTCCCTGTTCGAGCGGCGCGGCGGACGGCTGGAGCGGCGCACGGTGCGCGGCTTCGACATCGGCCCCGAGGGCGTGCGCGCGCTCAGGACGGACGGCGGCGAGATGCCGGTCGGGAACGTCGTGGTGGCGGCGGGCGTGTGGTCCCGGCGGCTTGCGGCGATGCTGGGCGCGCGCGTCCCGCTGGAGGCCGAGCGCGGCTACCACGCCATGTTCCGCGATACGGACGTCGCGATGAACGGCGGCATCATCTCGGTGGACCGGCATCTGGCCGTGACGCCGATGGCGGAAGGCGTGCGCGTCGGCGGCGTCGCCGAGTTCGCGCCCCCCGCGGCCCCGGCCGATCCCCGCATCGCCGCGCGCGTCCGCCGCCACGGGGAGGCGCTTTTCCCCGGCCTGAAGGGCGGGCGCGTCACGGAATGGGTGGGGCCGCGCCCCTCGCATCCGGATTCGAAGCCGGTCATCGGCCGATCGACGCGCTTCCCGAATGCCTATTTCGCCTTCGGGCACGACCATCTGGGCCTCACCATGGGCGGCATCACCGGCAGGCTGATCGCCGAACTCGCCGCAGGCCGGCGCCCGAGCGTGGACCTCGCGCCTTTCAGGCCCGACCGGTTCTGAACCGCAGGCCGGTTTCCCCTTTGTCGTTGCAGTCCCGGACATGATCTACATGGGCCACCCGGTCGTGGCCCCCGCCCGCCGCCAGAGGTCGATGCCGGATTCATATATGTCCGACAGCTTTGGGCCGCATGGCTCCATCTGCTGCCCCGGACGCCGCGCCGGCGGCGATCCGGGGTATTGTGGCGATCGTTGGCGTTATACCCGCGGTCGTTGACCGGAACCCATGACAGATTCGACGCCCACCGCCCGATCGCCCCCTTCCGTCATGCCCGGACTTGTTCCGGGCATGACGAGAAGAAGACATGAGTCCCAAGTCGAAGCCGTTGGTATTACCTGATGTTTCCCTGCGAAAACGCTCGCAATTCTGAATCGGCCGGTCATTCGAGCAGCAGTGTGCGGTATTTCGCGAGCCTGTCCGGATCGACCGCTATGCCGAGCCCCGGCCCGTCCGGCACATGCACCATGCCGTCCCGGACGGGGAACGGTTCGGCCAGTATGTCCTCCTTGAGGTAATAGCTGGACATGTAGAACTCGCAGCCGAGATGCAGGTCCGGCAGCGCGGCCATCAGATGCGCGCCCGCGGCATGCGCAATGCCGGTCTCGAACATGCAGCCGCCATAGACGTCGATGCCGCCGAGGCGCGCGATCGCCGCGACTTCCAGCGCGCGCCTTATGCCGCCTGACTTCATGATCTTGAGGGCGAAGATATCGGCGAGCCGCATCTGCACGCCCTCCATCGCCTCGCGCGGATCGAACACCGACTCGTCCGCCATGACGGGCGTGTCGAGGGCCCGGGTGATTTCCGCCAGAGCGGCGCGTTCGTGGCGCTTTACCGGCTGCTCGATGAAGGTCAGCCCGAAGCGCTCCAGGTCGCGCAGGATGCGGATGGCGTCGGTGGCCCTCAGGCCCTGGTTGTAGTCGATGCGGAGGCTGAGTTCGTCTCCGTAGAGCGCGCGCAGCTTCTCCAGCCGCATCCGGTCGAAGGCGTGGTCCTCGAAGCCGGTCTTGATCTTGAGGATGCGCACGCCGTCGCCGGTAATGCGGGCGATATCGTCGAGATCGGCCTCGAAATCCGGATTGGCGACGGAGAAACTGAGCGGAACCGAATCCCGGTGACGGCCGCCAACCAGTTCCGAAACCGAGAGCCCGCTTGCCTGCCCGGCAATGTCGAGCAGCGCGGCTTCAAGCGCGGCCTTCGCCTCCGGGCAGCCGACGACGACCCTGTCCGCCATCGCCATGTGCTTCCCGACCTGCACCGGGTCCTGCCCCAAAAGATGCGGGCGCAGATGGACATGAAGGGCCGCCGCATTCGCCTCGACCGTGCCGGTGAAGACGGGCCAGGGCGACGCCTCGCCCCAGCCGGTGAGGCCGCCATTCGTCACGATTTCGAGAATGGCGCTGTTGACGCCCCTTACATCGCCGCTGCCATGGGAGTGAACCGCCTGG
>JAJEAZ010000129.1 GCA_022824105.1 Alphaproteobacteria bacterium | reverse complement strand
CTCCGGCGGCAGGCGCAGATGCTGGCCCGGCGCCCGGACCTCGAGCCCGCGCTCATCCGCGGCAATGTCGGGACGCGGCTGGAGCGGGTGCGCGCCGGGGAGTTCGACGCGACCTTCCTGGCGATGGCGGGCCTCGCGCGGCTCGGCATGGCTGAGAGTGCAACGCCGATTGCGGCAGAGGACATGTTGCCGGCGGCGGGGCAGGGCGCGGTCGGCATCGAGTGCCGCGCCGGGGATACGGAGCTGCGCATGCGTCTGGCTGCCATCGACCACGGACCGACCTCGACTTGCGTGGCGGCGGAGCGCGCCCTGCTTGCCGCGCTGGACGGGTCCTGCCGGACGCCGATTGCGGCCTACGCCCGGTTGCAGGACGGCGGGCTCGTGCTTCGGGGCCGCCTGCTGACGCCGGACGGGGCGGAGATGCGGGAGGTCTGCCGCTCCGGTTCCGCCGGCGACGCCCGGGAAATCGGCTTCGACGCCGGACTGGCTCTCCGCGCCGATGCGCCGCCCCGCGCCCTCGATCCGTGATCCGGGCCCTCGTCACCCGGCCGCTGCCGGACGCCGGGCGCACGGCAGAGGCGCTGGCGGCGCGCGGCGTGACAGCGCTGGTGGAACCGATGCTCAGGATCGGGTTCCTGCCAGCGCCGGCTCTCGATCTTGCCGGGGTGCAGGCGCTCCTGTTCACCAGCGCGAACGGGGTGCGCGCCTTTGCGGCGGCCTCGCCGAGGCGCGATCTGGCGGCATTCGCGACAGGCGATGCCACGGCGCGGGAGGCGCGCGCGGCGGGCTTCATCCGGGTCGAGAGCGCCGCGGGCGACGTGCGGGCGCTGGCCCGGCTGGCGTCGGCGCGCTGCGGACCCTCGGCCGGGCCTCTCCTGCATATTTCCGGCGAGGCCGTCGCGGGAGACCTTGTCGGCAGCCTGAAGGAAACAGGTTTCGCCGTGCGGCGCGAGACGCTCTACCGCGCCCGCGCCGCCGAGTCGTTCAGCCCGGCGCTTGCTGCGGAATTGGCCGCCGGCCGCCTGCGCCTCGCCCTGTTTTTCTCTCCCCGCACGGCGGCGGTCTTTGCTAGATTGGCGCTCGGGAGCGGCCTCGGCAATTCGTGCCGCTCCGTTCATGCCTGCGTCCTCAGCGAGGCCGTGGGCGGGGCTCTGGAAGGCATTGCCTGGCGCGAGGTCCGCGTTGCCGGCCGGCCGGATCACGAGGCGATGATGGCTGAAGTGGACCGTATCCTGGAAGCACCCGGCGTTGCCGGCGAAGGACCGCGATGACGGATCGACCGGCAGACGAGGCGGAGCCGATAGAGGTCGAGGCGGTCGCCGAGGGCGAACCGGCAGCCGGCCCGGAAGGCAAGGCCGCCACCCGTCGCCGGCGGCGCGGATGGTTGTTCCTGCTGCTCTGGCTTCTCCCGGTCGTCCTTATCCTGGCGTTGGGCTACCTGATCGCCGGTCAGCCGGAGCGCCTCGCGGCCTTCCTCACCGGCAAGCCGCCGGACATGGCAAGCACGGCGGACATTGAGCGCCTTGCCGGCCGGATGTCGAAAGTCGAGGCTGAAACGCCGGACAGGACGCAGGTGGACGCCCAATCGGCCGCGATAGACGCCGCCCGCGAGCAGATCGGGGCTGCAGCCGGGGAACTTGCTGCGCTGCGCAGCGCTCTGGAGCAATTCGAGGAACGGGTTGGCGCACGGCTGAAGGATCTCGATAGGCGTATTTCAAATCTTGAAGGAGCGGAGCCGCCGGTCGATCCGGCGGTCGCCGCGCGGATAGAGGATCACGAAGAAAGGCTCGCCGGCCTGGAGGCGCGGCCAATGCGCGAGGACGCGGCGGGAAGCGCGGCGGACCCGGGGTTGGCGGCGCTCAGGAGTGCGGTGGCGACACTGCAGGCGCGTGTGGAGGGGCTGGAGGCGGCCCCCGGAAGAGACGGTCTGGAAGCGAAGATCGAGGCCGCGGACCACGCGGCCGCGGAGGCTGGCGCAGCTACGGACAAGGCGCTTGCGGAACTCGCCTCGCTTCGCGAAGCCGTCGCGAGTCTGGCTCGCTCGGGCGGCGCCGATGCCGGGGTCGATCTGGCTGTGGCGCGCCTCAGATTCGCAGTCGATACGGGCGCTCCGTTCAGGGAGGAACTTGCGGCGGTGCAGGCTGCAGGCGGCCCCGGCTTCGGCTCATGGGCGGCGCGCGCCGAACAGGGTCTGCCGACGGCGGATGCGCTGGCGCGGCGGTTCAAGGAGCTGGCGCGCGCCCGCACCGTCCGGCCGCCGGACGGCGCCACCGGAACGCCGTGGCTCGACGATGTTATCGGGCGGCTTTCCGAAGTCGTGAGCGTTCGCCGGGTTTCCAAGGACCTGTCGGGCGAAGGCGTCGATGCGGCGCTTGGTCGTGCGGAAGCCCATGTCGAGGAAGGCGATCTCGCGGGCGCGGTCTCGGCATTGGGCGGAGACGCGCCCGCGCCCTTCGATGCCTGGCTCGCCATCGCCAGGGACCGGCTGGCCGCCGACGCCGAGTTGGAGGCGTTCACAGCCAGGGACGGCAGATGATCCGCCTGCTCTGGACGCTGGCCAAGATCGGCGTCGTGGTTGCGGCGGCGGTCTGGCTTGCGCAGAGACCCGGCGCCGTCGAACTGCGGCTGGGCAATCTGGTCATCGAGGCCCCGACGGGGGCACTTCTGGTGACCCTCCTCTTTTTCGGCCTGCTGGCCGCCTTCGCTTACCGCTTCTGGCTCGCGGTCCGCCGCGCGCCCCAGGCGATGCGGTTCGGGCGGGCCGGGCGGCGCCGCGAACAGGGATACCGGGCGCTGAGCCTCGGCATGGTCGCGGTTGCGGCAGGCGCGGCCGACGAAGCCAGGAGACGGGCCCGCGAGGCCGACCGGCTGCTCGACGGCGCGCCGCTGACCCTGCTGCTCGCGGCGCAGGCCGCGCAGCTCGACGGCGACGACAGCGCGGCCCGGCGGTTTTTCCAGGCGATGGTGGACGAGCCGGAGACCAGCCTGCTCGGCCTGCGGGGCCTGATGGCGCAGGCGAACCGTTCGGGCGACCGGGACGAGGCGCTCGCGATCGCGGCCCGCGCACAGAAGGAACGGCCCGGCACCCCCTGGGTCCTGGAAGCGCTGTTCGACCTCAGGACGGCCAACGGCGACTGGAACGGCGCGTCGGCGGCGCTGGAGGCGCTGGCCGGCAGGAAACTCGTGCGCGGCGAAGACCTGAGGCGCAGGCGCGCGGTCATCGCCGTGGAACGGTCCCGTCTCGCGGAAGAACGCGGAGACAAGGGTTCTGCGTTGAGTCACGCCCGCACCGCCTGGAAGCTCGATCCCGCCCTGCCCGCGGCGACGGCCCGCCTTGCGCGTCTCGAAGGCGCGGCCGGCCATGGGAGCCGGGCCGAGAAGCTGCTTCGCGACGGATGGACGAAGGCTCCGCACCCGCTGCTGAGCGAGACGCTGGAGGCGTTGTGGAGCCGGCTCACGCCGGCCGTGCGCTTCACCCAGGGCCAGCGGCTGTTGAAGGGCGATATCGAGCGGCCCGAGACGCGCTCGCTGCTGGCCGACCTGGCGCTGGCGGCCGGGCAGCGGGCGGAAGCGAGGAAGCTGGTCGGGCCGCTGGCAGGCGAAGGGGCGTCGGCGCGCATATGCCGCCAGATGGCGAGCATCGCGGTCGGCGAGGGCGACACGGCAGGCGCCAGGAATTGGCTGGCGCGGGCGAGACTGGCGCCTGCGGACCCGGCCTGGTTCTGCCGGGCGTGCAGCGCCGTGAGCGCCGAATGGCGCGGCGCCTGTCCCCAATGCGGAGTTTTCGATAGTCTGGAATGGCGGCCGCCGGCTCCGCCGGCGCCCGGCCAGGCAGACGCGATTGCTGCTATCGAACAGGAACTCGAGACGGGGCATGTGGCGGCCGTTGCCGCGCCGTCCCGGACGGAGGCAGCCAGGGAGGCTTGAAAACCCATGCCGATCGTTAATTCCATTGCCGCCGACCATGAGCAGTTGACCGAGTGGCGGCGCGACTTCCACATGCATCCCGAGCTCGGCTACGAGGAGCATCGCACCTCGAACCTTGTCGCGGAGCGGCTGGAGAGCTGGGGCGTCGAGGTGACGCGGAACATTGCCGGCACGGGTCTGGTCGGCGTTATCCGCGGCAATGGCTCGTCCGGGCGCACCATCGGCCTGCGCGCCGATATGGACTGCCTGGCGATGGACGAAGAGAACGACTCCGAGTGGAAATCCGTCAATCCGGGGCGGATGCATGCCTGCGGCCATGACGGCCATACGACGATGCTGCTCGGCGCGGCCAAATATCTCGCCGAGACGCGCAATTTCGACGGGACGGTGCATGTCATCTTCCAGCCTGCGGAGGAGGGCGGCGCCGGCGGCCTCAAGATGGTCGAGGAGGGGCTGTTCGACCGCTTCCCCTGCGACGAGGTTTACGGCCTGCACAATGCGCCCATGCTTCCGGCCGGCACCATCGGCGTCGTGCCGGGTCCGATGATGGCGGCGGCCGACCGGTTCGAGTTGACCGTCCAGGGCAAGGGCGGGCACGCCGCCATGCCGCATCTCTCCGTCGATCCGGTCGCCATCGGCGCGCAGATCGTCACGACCTGGCAGACGCTGGTGTCGCGCACCGCCGACCCGATCAAGTCGGCCGTCATCAGCACGACCATGTTCCACGCCGGCACGGCCTTCAACGTCATCCCGGATACCGCCTCGCTGTGCGGCACCGTGCGGACCTTCGATCCCGGCACGCGCGACGACATGGAGGCCGGCATGGCCCGCATCGCCGAAGCCGTGGCGGCGGCGATGGGCGGGCAGGCCGGCTTCGAATACGAGCGCGGCTATCCGCCGACGGTCAACCACGAACGCGAGACCGGGTTCGCCGCTGCCGCTGCCGTGGCGACCGTCGGCGAAGCCAAAGTGGACGAAACCGTGGCGCCGGTCATGGGCGGTGAGGATTTCTCCTACATGCTGCTGGAAAGGCCGGGCTCCTATATCTGGCTCGGCGGCGGCGTGACCGGAGACGATCCCGGCCTGCATCATCCGCGCTACGACTTCAACGATGAGGTCCTGCCCGTCGGGTCGAGCTATTTCGCCAATCTGGTCGAGATGCGGCTCGCGCGGTGAACCTTCGGGACCGCAGGAAGGAGATGCCATGAAACGCTCAGGCAAGATCGCTCTGGTGATGATGGGCACGTCGGCGCTGACCTTGACCGCGTGCGAGGAGCCGAAGACCGACGCGGCGATCTTCGAGACCGTGGAGCAATGCGTCGCCGAGCAGGGGCTGACCGCGGAGCAATGCTACGGCGAGTTCGATGCGGCGAAGGCGCAGCACGCCGAGGTTGCGCCCAAATACACCTCGCAGGCCGACTGCGAAGCCGACTTCGGCGCTAAGGGCTGCGAGGTTTCGCCGTACACGACCAATGCCGGCGGCAGCGTGTTCATGCCCCTCATGGCGGGGTTCATGATGGGGCAGATGATGGGCGGCAGGGCCTATACGCAGCCTCTCTACCGCTCGCAGGACGACCGCAAGTCCTTCCGCACGGCCGACAACCGCTCGGTCGGCAGCCAGGTCGGCCGCACGAAGGTCTCCGAGCGCGCCGCCGGACGGCCTGCCCAGAAACTCTACACACAGCAGCGCGGCGGGTTCGGCGCGCGGGCGCGCGCCACGGGTTTCGGCGGCGGCGGTTGATGGAGCGCCGGGCGGTCAGGCCGCGCGAGAACTGGCAGCGCACGGCCGCCGAGCACGGCTTCAGCTTCCATACGCCCGATGGCGAGCGCTATTGGGACGAAAGCCACGCCTACCGCTTCACGCTTCGGGAAATCGAGGACGACCTCGAAGACCCGGCGGAGGAGCTGGAGCAGATGTGCTTCGAGGTCGTCGAGCGGGCCGTGGCGAACGAGGAGTTGCTGCGCCGGCTGGCGATCCCGGAAATGTTCTGGGGGTATGTGGCCGATAGCTGGGGCAACCGCGAACGCAATCTCTACGGCCGCATGGACTTTTGCTATGACGGGCAGGGTCCGGCAAAGCTCTACGAATACAATGCCGACACGCCGACCTCGCTGTACGAGAGCGCGATCTTCCAGTGGGTCTGGCTGGAACAGGCGATGGAGCAGGGCCTCATTCCCGAGGGGTCCGACCAATTCAACTCGCTTCACGAACGGCTGGTCGACGCCTTCGGCCGGTTCGGCGTCGAGGGGCCGCTGCATCTTGCCTGCGCGCGCGACACCGAGGAGGACCTCGGCACGATCGAATATCTGGAGGACTGCGCCCGGCAGGCCGGCCTCGCCACGCAGCGGATGTTCATCGAGGATATCGGCGTTGCCGAAGACGGGCGCTTTACCGATCTCGACGACCGGCCGATCCGCTGGCTGTTCAAGCTCTATCCGTGGGAATGGCTGATGGAGGAGGAGTTCGGCAGCCGCATTCCCCGGTCCGACACGCGGTTCATCGAACCCGGCTGGAAGGCGGTGCTGTCCAACAAGGGTCTGCTGGCGCTGCTGTGGGAAATGTTCGAGGGCCACCCGAACCTGTTGCCGACCTATTTCGAGGGCGGTCCGGGGGCGGAGGCGCTCGGCGGGCGCTATGTCCGCAAGCCGCTCCTTTCGCGGGAGGGGGCGAACATCGTCCTCGTGGCGAACGGCCGGACGGTGACGGGCCCCGAGGGGCCTTATGGCGCGGAGGGATTCGTGCGCCAGGCATATGCGCCGCTGCCGTCCTTCGACGGCCGGCGGCCGATGTGCGGCGTCTGGCTGGTGGCGAGCGAGGCGGCCGGCATGTGCATCCGCGAGGACGAAGGCGCCGTCACCACCGACGACGCCTGTTTCGTCCCGCATTTCATCTTCGACTGACGCGCGCGGGTCAGCCCAGGTCGGCGAGCACCTCGTCCGGGTGGTCCGCCGGCGTCACCGTGTCGTAGCGCTTGACCACCTTTCCGTCCGGCCCGATCAGCACCGAGATGCGCTTCGGCCGCTCGGCCCCGGCGTCCGCCGCGCCGTAGGCGGTCGACATGGCCCTGTCAATGTCGCTCAGCAGGTCGAAGGGGAAAGAGCCCTTGTCCCGGAAGGCCCTGTTGTCCTCCGGCGTGTCGAAACTGCACCCGACGATTGCGGTGTTCTTCGCCTCGAAGTCCTGGATTCGGTCACGGAACCCGTTGCCTTCGATGGTTCAACCGCGCGTGTCGGCCTTCGGATACCACCAGATCAGGACATTCCGTCCGGCGAAGTCCTCCAGGCCAACGGGCGCGCCGTCCTGGTTGACGACCCGGAACGCCGGGGCGGGTTTGCCGGTTTCAGCCATGAGCATGGCTCTCCTTCTGCACGGGAAATGGAAATTGGGACGGCCGCGGAAAGCGCGCGTCAGGTCAGCGGCGGCTTGCCGGCCCCGGACGCCTTCTGCGCCAGGACCTCGTAATGGTCCCACTTGAGCGGGTGTTCTTCGAGCGTCTCCGGGTCCCACATGCTGCGCTCGACGCCCAGCACGTCGCCGCCATAGACATGCAGCCCGATCGCCGGCTCGTCCCCCAGGCATTCGGCCACATGCGCGGCGTCGGCCGGCATGGTCAGCAGCGAGCCCGGTGTCAGCACGGCCTCGTTCGCGTATTCGAGGCCGTCATCGCCGCGGCGGTAGATCGTGTTCTTTTCCGAGCCCGAAAGCACCAGGATCGCCGCCCAGGAGCCGTGGTCGTGCGGCGGCGTCCGCCGCCCGGCGGGGAACAGCACCTTGAGAACGCTGAGCTCCGGCGTGCGGTAGAAGGCCTGGTTGGCGTTGCCGTCAGTGCCGGGAATGAAGTCGAGCGCCGCCGCAATCTCGTCGATGCGCCCGCGCCAGTCGTTCAGCACGCGGCGGACATTCTGGAGCGCATGCGGGCCTTCCGCGGCCTCCTTGAGGGCGAAGACGATATCCGAGGCGTGCATCGGGCGCTCCTCCGGTCCGGTTCCGGAGAAAATGGTGACCCATTTCCCCGCCGCTGTATAGTGCGGCGGGACTTCGCCTAGTTTCCGCCGGCAGCGGAGTGCATCTCAAATGACTATGGAACGGCCCAACTTCCGTGAAACGGCGCAGACCTCAAAGGTTGCCTCGATCCGCTCGGCCGCAGTGGAGGCCGACGAGGGCGTCTTCATCTCGCAGGAAGCGATGGATGCCTGGGTTGCCTCATGGGGCACGGACGCCGAGCTTTCGCCGCCCGAACCCGATATCCGGCCTGGGACGAAATAGCGGGCGATACCCGGTTTCCCGCCCACCGTCCGGTCCACCTGATCCAGACCCGGTTGAAGGCTTCATGCCTGTTTCCCCGGCGCTGTATAGTGCGGCGGGAACGGAGGGAGAGGGGCCGCCATGATCGAGAACATCGTCGATATCCAAACGCGCGCGGGCGCGATGGAGACCTTCACTTGCCGCCCGGAGCGGGGCGGGCCGTTCCCGCCCGTGCTGATGCTGATGGACGCGCCCGGCATTCGCGAGGAGCTTTACCGGATGGCCCGGCGGCTGGCGTCGGTCGGCTACTTCGTGCTGCTGCCGAACCTTTATTACCGCGCGGGACGGGACACGAAATACGGTCCCGACGTGCTGACGGCAGGCAGTGACGACCACGCCGCCATGCGGGCCGTGCGCACGGCGATGACGATCCCTCCCGTCATGGAAGACGTGGGGGACATGCTGGCCTGGCTCGACGGGCAGGCCGACGCCGCGCCCGGCCCGGTGGGCACGCACGGCTATTGCATGAGCGGGCCTTACACGCTGGCGGCCGCAGCCCGCTATCCGGACAGGATTGCCGCGGCGGCGTCCTTCTACGGCACCTGGCTGGTTTCGGACGCCGAGGAGAGCCCGCATCTTTCGCTGGGCCGCGCGAAGGGCGAACTCTACATCGCCTGCGCCGAGCATGACGACCTGGCGCCGCCGGACATGGTGGCCGAACTGCGCACGCTGTTCGACGCCTCGGGAAATCCGGGCGAACTGGAGATCTATCCGGGCGTGCATCACGGCTTCGCCTTCCCGGAACGCTGGTGCTACGACCTGCCGGCGGCGGAGCGGCACTGGGAGCGCCTGTTCGCCCTCTACCGGCGCCGGCTGGCCTGACAGGCGGAATTTTTTGGCTTCCGGTTTCCGCTGGAACTGTCTAGCGTTCGGGCGACAGTTACGATTCGGCAAGGGGGGAGGATGCCAGACGGCATGAATGGAGGGCCGGATGACGGCCCGGCCCTGTCTGTCGAAGGGGTGAGCAAGAATTTCGGCGGCGTGCGCGCCGTTGCGGGCGTCTCCACCGCCGTCAGGAAGGGCGAGATCTTCGCCATTATCGGCCCCAACGGCGCGGGCAAGACCACATTGCTGAACATGGTGTCCGGCTTCTACAAGCCGGATGAGGGCGCGATCCTGTTTCGGGACCGGGACATCAGCCGGTTGAAGCCGAACGAGATCGCCGAACTCGGCATCGCGCGGACCTTCCAGAATATCGCCCTCTTTCGGGGGCTGACGGTGCTCGACAACCTGATGCTCGGGCGCCATGTGCGGCTCAAGTCCGGCGTGTTCTCGTCCCTCCTTTACTGGGGTCCGGCGCAGAGGGAGGAAATCCGCCATCGCCGGCGCTGCGAGGAGATCATCGACTTCCTGAAGCTCTCGGACCTGCGCAAGACGCCGGCCGGGGCGCTCGCCTACGGCCTCCAGAAGCGGGTGGAACTCGGCCGGGCGCTGGCGTCGGACCCGACATTGCTGCTGCTGGACGAGCCGATGGCCGGCATGAACCAGGAAGAGAAGGAGGACATGGTGCGCTATGTCCTCGATGTCGCTGCCGAGTGGGGCACGACCATTGTGCTTATCGAGCACGACATGGGCGTGGTGATGGACATCTCGGATCGCGTCGCCGTGCTCGATATGGGCGAAAAGATCTCCGAGGGCACGCCCGACGAAGTCCGCGCCGATCCCAAGGTGATCCAGGCCTATCTCGGCACCGCGCATTAGGGAGGACGAGGCGATGGCCGAGGCAAGGACGGTTCCGGCGCTGCTGCTCGGCAATGTCGTGACGCGGCCCGACAAGCCGGCGATCCGCGAGAAGCTCTACGGAATCTGGGAGACCTGGGACTGGCGGGGCTACGAGGAGAATGTACGCGCCTGCGCTCTCGGACTCAGGGCCCGCGGCTTCGGCAAGGGCGACAAGCTTGCCGTGATCGGCGACAACCGCCCGCATCTCTACTGGGCGCAGTTGGCCGCGATGTGTCTCGGCGGCTCGGCCGTGCCGGTCTATCAGGACTCGATTGCGCGCGAACTCTCCTTCGTGCTCAACCATGCCGAGGCCAAGGTCGTCGTCGCCGAGGACCAGGAACAGGCGGACAAGATCCTCTCGATCCGCGACGAACTGCCGGCCCTGGAACTTGTCGTTTACTCCGACCCGCGCGGCATGACGGATTACGACGAGGACATCCTGGCCTCGTTCACGGACCTGCAGGCGGAAGGCAGGGCGGCAGAAGGCGATTTCGAGGCGCTCTGCAGGGAGGTCAAGCCCGGGGATATCGGCCTCATCTGCTACACCTCCGGCACGACCGGACGGCCCAAGGGCGTCATGCTGAGCCATGAGAACCTTGTCCGGACGGCGGAGATCTACTGCAAGGCGGAGGATGTGCGCGAGGGCGACGACTATCTCGCCTACCTGCCGATGGCCTGGGTCGGCGATTCGCTTTACGGGCTGTGCGCCGCGCTGATGGTGGGCTCCGCGATCAACTGTCCGGAAAGCCCCGAGACCCTGCGCCGGGACCTCCGCGAACTCAGCCCCATGGGCATCATCGCGCCGCCGCGCATGTGGGAGACGATGCTCTCCGACATCCTGGTGCGCGCCAACGACTCCTCCGCGCTCAAGCGGCGGGTCTTCGGCTATTTCCGCAATGTCGCCGAACAGGTGGAAACCTGCCGGGTCGAGGGCAGGCCGGTTTCCTCGGGCCTCCGCATGCGCTACCGGCTCGGCGAATTCCTGGTCTATGGCCCGGTGCGCGACCAGCTGGGCTTCCGCCGCACGCGCTGGGCGCTGACCGGCGGCGCGCCGCTCGGGCCGGACACCTTCCGCTTCTTCCGGTCCTTCGGCGTCAACCTGAAGCAGGTCTACGGCTCGACCGAGGTCACGGGCGTGATCTCGGTGCAGCCGGACGGGCAGGCCAATCCGGACACGGTGGGGCCGGTCTGCGACGGAGTGACGGTGCGCATCGCCGACACCGGCGAGATCCTCGTCAAGAGCCCCGGCGTGTTCAACGGCTACTACAAGGCCGAGGAGGCGACAGAGGAGGCGTTCGACGAGGAGGGCTGGTTCCGCACCGGCGATGCCGGGCTCATGGACGAGCGCGGCCATATCGTCGTGATCGACCGGGCCAAGGATGTCGGCCAGCTCTCCGACGGCTCCGCCTATGCGCCGCAATTCATCGAGAACAAGCTGAAATTCTCGCCCTATATCAGCGAGGTGGTGTCCTTCGGCGACAAGCGCCCGTTCATCTGCGCAATGGTGGCGATCGACCTCAACACGGTCGGCAACTGGGCGGAGCGCCAGGCGCTCGCCTACACCAATTACATGGACCTCAGCCAGAAGCCGGAGACCTACGAGCTCGTCCGCAGCGAGATCGAACGAATCAATCGCGGGCTTCCCGAGGCGGGCCGCGTGAAGCGCTTCCTGCTGCTCGGCAAGGACCTCGACGCGGACGATGCGGAGATCACCCGCACCCGCAAGCTGCGCCGGTCCTTCATCGCCGACAAATACGCCGATGTGATCGAGGCCTTCTATTCCGGCGGGACCTCCGTCGAGCTGCGCACCGCCGTCACCTTCGAGGACGG
>JAJEAZ010000120.1 GCA_022824105.1 Alphaproteobacteria bacterium | reverse complement strand
GAAGACGCTGCAGCCCGCGCAGATTGCGCCGATGGTGGTCTATCTGCTTTCCGACCTCGCGAGCGGGGTGACCGGACAGATCTTCGCCTCCCGGCGCAACGAGCAGTTCGTCTTCAACCAGCACCGCCCGGCGCGCTCCGTCCACCGGGGCGAGGGCTGGTCGCCGACCGCCATCCACGAGCACGCCATGCCGTCCCTGCAGGCGGCCTTCTCGCCCCTCGACCGGGACGGCGACGTGTTCTACTGGGACCCCGTCTGACAGGAGACGGCCGGGAAGGGAGCCGGCATGTTCGACGAGATGACCGGCGAAGGCGCGGGCATCAGGGCGCCTTACAGGGAGATCGCCGCCTGGATCGAGGCAAGCGGCCTCGACACGCTCCACCGGCACACGGCTGAGGCGGAGGATGTCTTCCGTCGCGTCGGCATTACCTTCGCCGTCTATGACGAGGGCGGCGATCCGGAACGCCTGATCCCCTTCGACCTTATCCCGAGGGTATTCGCCGCCGACGAGTGGCGCCGGCTGGAGCGCGGCATCCGCCAGCGGGCGCTCGCGCTCAACGCCTTTCTCCAGGACATCTATCACCGCGGCGAAATCCTGCGCGCGGGCATCGTTCCGGAGCGGCTGGTTTACCGGAACGCGGCCTTCGAGCCAGCGATGGTCGGGGTCAACCCGCCGGGCCGCGTCTATTCCCATGTGGTCGGCATCGACATCGTGCGCACGGGCGAGCAGGAATTCCAGGTGCTGGAAGACAATTGCCGCACACCCTCCGGGGTCAGCTACATGCTGGAAAACCGCGAGTGCATGATGCGGACCTGCCCGGAACTCTTTCGCAGCGGCAATATCGAGCCTGTCGATGTCTATCCGGAGGAACTGCGCCGGACGCTGGAGGAAGTGGCGCCGCCGGCCTGTTCCGGCGACCCCGTCATCGCGCTGCTGACACCGGGGCCCTTCAACTCCGCTTATTACGAGCATTCCTTCCTCGCCGACCTGATGGGCATCGAGCTGGTCGAGCCGCAGGACCTGTTCGTGGACGAGGGCCTGTGCTGGATGCGCACCACGCAGGGCCCCCAGCGCGTGGACGTGCTCTACCGGCGCATCGATGACGCCTTCCTCGACCCGCTCTCCTTCCGGCCCGACAGCCTGCTCGGCGTCCCCGGCCTGTTCAGCGCCTACCGGGCCGGCGGCGTGACGCTCTGCTCGGCGCCGGGCACCGGCATCGCGGACGACAAGGAAGTCTATGTCTATGTGCCGGAGATGATCCGCTTCTATCTCGGCCAGGAGCCGATCCTGCAGAACGTGCCGACCTGGCGCTGCTCGAATGACGAGGAACGCGCTTATGTGCTGGAGCGGCTGGACGAGCTGGTGGTGAAGGAGGTGCATGGCTCGGGCGGCTACGGCATGCTGATCGGGCCCCATTCCAGCGCCGCCGAGCGCGCCGAATTCGCGGAGAAGATCGAGCGCGACCCGGAGGGCTTCATCGCCCAGCCGACCCTGGAGCTCTCGTCCTCGCCCTCGCTGTCCGAGACGGGCGTCGCCGGCCGGCATGTCGATTTCCGGCCCTATTGCCTGATCGGCCGTACCATCCGCCTCGTCCCCGGCGGCCTCACCCGCGTCGCGCTGCGCGAAGGCTCGCTGGTCGTCAATTCCAGCCAGGGCGGCGGCGTCAAGGACACCTGGGTGCTGGCGGAATAGTTCCGCCACTCCCCTGCCCGCCCGGTTTCAGGCCGGCTGCCTGTCCTCACCAAGCACGAAGCGGGCTCCCTCGCTCCTCAACATTGCGTAGGGCGTCACGGAACGAAGACCGAGAGCCCGGCACGCATCCGGAATCTTGATTTTCCGGACGCTGCCGGCGGCGACCTCGTGGGTGACAACGACATTTCCGTGAGCCAGCGCATGGGCGACAAGCCAGCAATCGGCGAGGCCGAGGAAGGTCGAAACCGCTGCCGGCAGATATCTGCCGCCATTCGCCCATATGCTGACCGTGCGCAGCGCGGACAGCACATTTTCGTCCGGCTTCAGGAAGAAATCGCTGCCACGTTCTCTCGCCCATGCAGCAAGGTCGTCCCTGCCGACGAGCAATTCGTCCGCAACCTTTTCAACGCTTGCCGCCGTCCCCATCCGGTTCTGCGCTATCAGCCAGTCCCAGAACGCCGGGCAGAAATCGAAGCCGTAGTGCAGATTTTTCGCCTGGATAAAGATGTTCGTGTCGAGCAGGTAGCCCGTCATTCCAGAATCCCGACCTTCCGTCCGAGATTGTTGAATGTCTCTGTCCCCGATACGCCCAGCATTCGAAAGGCGTCGCGGTAGAGCGTCTCGCCTTCCAGCGTGCTGGCGACCACTGCGCGCGCAAACCTTCGGCTCACACGGGCGAAGGTCGTGTTGTAGAAATTGCCGCCGCTGCTGTCTGCGGAGGCTCCGAAGCGTTGAATTTCGTCTCCCCACATAGTGTCGAAGACCGCGCGGTCCAACCTGCCGATGTCGAGCAGCCTCCGGAGCAGGACAAGCCTGCTGACCTTGTAAACCCGCGCCAACCGCCGGACTGTTTCCGGCGACGCCTCGTCGCCCCCCAATTCCGCCCGCAATTCGTCGCCCGGAACCAGGAACTCGGCGGCGACCGCGTTGCACCAGACCTCCTCCCGGCGCGACGCGGCGGCCGGGGCGGCGCCCATATTGGACAGCGCGTCCGTCCCGAGCCACACATGCGCGAGTTCGTGCGCCAGGGTGAACATCTGGGCCGCTTTCGCGTCGCAACCGTTGACGAAGACCAGCGGCGCAAGCGGGTCGGCCAGCGCAAAGCCCCGGAATTCGGCCGGGTCGAGCCGCCGGTTATTGTTGCTGCCGACAACGCCGCTCACCATGACGAGGATGCCGGCGTCGTCGGCGCGCCGGACAAACAGGCGCAAAGCCTCGGTCCATGTCGAACAGGCGCGCCGGGAGCGGGAATCGAAGTCGAGCGCCTTGCGCATCCGGGCCGCAGCGGACTCGGGCGGCGCATCGACTGTTTCGCTGCCGACGAAAGCCAATTCCGGCTGCCCTGCCGCGCTAGCGAACTCCCGATACCAGTTTTGCCGTTCCTGGCAAATCCGTATCGTTTCCAACAGGTCGGGACCCGGCTGCGCCATCGGTTGCCCGCCGACCGTGCGGAAATCGGGAATCGGCGACTCTTCTTTCGGGGGCGTCTCCAGAAAAAGGTAGCCGACCGGAACCCGGACCGCGTCCGCGAACGCCTCCACCTGCCCCAGCGTGGGCTTCGTCCGGCCGCTCTCCCACTCCGGCAGCTTCCCGAACCGCGACCTGCCGGCAAGATCTTCCTGTGCCAGTCCATAGCGTTCTCTCGCCCAGCGCAGCAATTCCGGATTGACTGCTACTCGAAGCATGCGCGCGTTCCCATGTAGGGACGATAGTGGAACGCGAAAATCGTGTCACCAGACGGGCCGGCCCGCCTATACTGACACCGGGACTTTTGCAGGGCGGAGGCGATGCTGAGCCGGACCGCGGAGAGCCTGTTCTGGATGGCGCGCTACCTCGAGCGCGCGGAGGCGACCGCCCGGCTGGTCGAGATGGGCCGGCGCATGGCGATGCTGCCCGGCGCCTACGGACAGGAGGAGTGGAGTTCGGTCGTCGCCGCCGCGGGCGCCGGGGCGGCGTTCGGGCCCGGCGCGCGGGTCGGCGAGGCCGAGGTCTGCCGGAGCCTCATCCTCGACGAAGACAACCCTTCCTCGATCCGCGCCTGCTTCGACCGCGCGCGGAACAATGCCCGGGCCGTCCGGACGGCGCTCACCGCCGAGATGTGGGAGGGGCTGAACGACGGCTGGCGCTGGCTCGGCGGCGTCGAGGCGGCCACCATCCAGCGCGACCTTCCGGCCACGCTGGACCGCATCAGGAGCCTCTCGGCGCTCTTCCGGGGCGCAGCGCAGACGACCATGCTGCGGGGCGAGCGCTACGATTTCCTCTCCGCCGGCGCCTTTCTCGAACGCGCCGACATGACGCTCCGCCTTCTCGACGTCAAATATTTCGTGCTGCTGCCTGAGACCGGCCTGGTGCTGGACAACCGCGACCGCTACCGCTGGATCAGCCTGCTGCACGCCACGTCTGCGGTCCGCGCCTACCACTATCTCTATCGCGGCGATTTCAGCCCGTCCAAGATCGCCCATTTCATGATCCTGAACCGCGATTTTCCCTGTTCGCTGGCCTTCTGCTATTCCGGCCTGCGGGCGGCCCTGAACCGCCTGGCGGACCGCTACGGCGCGCGCCATGACTGCCACGCCACCGTCGAGAAGGCCGTCCGCCAATTGCAGGACCGGGAGATGGACGACATTTTCGACGAGGGGCTGCACGAGTTCCTGCTGGAGACGCTGCGGCTCAATGCGCAGCTCTCCGGCGAGCTCTCGCGCGCCTACCACTTCTGAGGGGCCGGCCCATGCTCCTCTCCATCCGCCACGAGACCGTTTACCGTTACGACCCGCCGCCGCAGCAATTGACGCTGCGGCTCAGGCTGTTCGCCGCCGACAACGCCATGCAGCGGGTCGAGGCATGGTCGGTCCGGGTCAACGGGGCCGAAGCCGCCCCGCTGCTGACCAACTCCTTCGGCGACAGGGAGGCGCTCTGGCGGGCGCCGGACCCGCCGGAGCGCGTGGAGGTCGCCGTCGAGGGCAGGGTCGAGACCGAGGACAGGGCCGGGATGCTGGGCCGCTGGCCGCCGCACCGCCCGGCCGTCTTCCTGCGCTATTCGCCGCTCACCGGCCCCGACGGCGGTATCGCGGCGTTCGCCGCCGGGGTGGCCGAAGCGAGCGACGGCCTGCTGCCGATGCTCCACAACCTGAACGAGGCCGTCGCCGACGCGGTCGAATACCGTCCGGGCGCAACGGACAGCAGCGTCACCGCCGCCGAAGCGCTCGAGCGCGGGGCGGGCGTCTGCCAGGACCAGGCGCATCTGTTCGCCGCCGCCTGCCGGGTCCTCGAAGTCCCGGCGCGCTATGTCGTCGGCTATCTGCACGACCCCGACACGCCGCTCGGCGACACCCACGCCTGGGCGGAAGCCTGGGTGCAGGGGCTCGGCTGGGTCGGCTTCGACCCCACCCACCGCCAGAGCCCGACCGACGCCTATGTCCGCCTCGGCTCCGGCCTCGACGCCTTCGACGCCGCCCCCATCCGCGGCCACATGCACGGCGAAAGCACGGAATCCCTCATGGCCGATGTCGCGGTGGGCATGGCGCAGTAAGCCGGTCACGCCTAAGGGCGCGGCGGTCGGAATACCGCCCTTGCGGGACACCCTGCCTCTTCAAACCGGAGGGAGACGAGCAATGAACCTGCGGAAAATCGTGCAAGAGTCCGATACCGTTCCCGGCAGGGTTTTCGACATTGCTGTGCTTGTTCTTATTGCGATTTCGATTGTTTCCCTGTCGGTCGAAACATTACCGGATTTATCGCCCCGACTCAAACAAGCCCTTTCCTCTCTGGAAATCGGAATTACCGTATTATTCACCGTGGAATATGGCCTCCGCATCGCTACTGCTCCGAACAAATGGAAATACATTTTTAGCTTCTACGGAGCTATCGACTTGATTGCAATTGCTCCGTTCTACCTTTTTCTTGGCATCGACCTGTATGCTATACGAGCATTTCGCTTGTTTCGCGTGTTCCGTATCTTGAAACTCACCCGTTACGGCAGGGCAATGGATCATTTTGGGAAAGCAATATTGGAAATAAGAGAAGAAGCTACAATTTTCATCTTGGCAACGATGCTTCTTTTGTATCTCTCGGCCGCAGGAATTTACTACTTCGAGCATGATGCTCAACCCGATGCCTTCCAATCAATATTTCATAGCATGTGGTGGGCGGTAGCGACACTCACGACCGTAGGGTATGGCGATGTTTATCCTGTAACTGCGGGGGGCAAGGCATTCACATTCGTAATCCTGATGTGCGGTCTTGGCATTGTAGCAGTACCCGCCGGGCTTATTTCGTCCGCCTTGTCGAAAGTCCGTCGCGACGAAGAACATTGACGGCCGAAAAACACGCCTTGCAGCGGGCCGCCTTACGCAGCGTCGCGCGGCGAGCCGTCAGCGACAGGTCCAAACTTACCCGGTCGTAGGGAGCGCGCGGGACGAGCGCGCCGCGCCGTCCCGCCGCCGACGCCAGCGGTCCGTAGCGTGACATGGTCCCGAGAGCGCGCGACAGGTTCGACCTGTTTCGCCCCGCCAGCGCCGGGTTACGGCTCATGAAGAATACCGCTCTGCCTTCACCTCGGGTCCTCTCCATCGTGCCCCCTCCGTCTCACCGGAACGTGCTCCCTTCCGTCATGCCCGAAACCAGTCCGTGCATCACAAGGAGAAGGCATGACGGGAGGAGGACCGTGGCGCCGGGCGGTGATCCGAGCCTCGGTTCCACCGGCATTCCATGAAAAATCTCCGATAGTTTCATTTTTTGTTCCCTGATGGGCTTGACTTTCACCGACATGGTGTAGAATGAAAGTAGAGAGAGGCGGCTCCCCGGGGGCCGCCTTTCGACTTTTCTGCGCAGAAGCATGGCTGGGGGCCGCGAAAAAGCCCCCGGCGGGAACGGACGGGCGAGGTGCGTCTAGCCGTCTCGCGCGGGCAATCACGCGCGCGAACCGCGCCGCCGCGATACGCCCGCCCGCACCCCCGCGCGCACGCCCGCGCAATGGCGCGCGAAACAGGGACACACCGTCCCGCCCTTTGCTTTGCCTGGAAGGAGGCACCGATGACCGCAACCGATCCCCGTCCCGAGCTGGCGGCGATGCTGGCCGCAAGGCTGGCGCCCGCCGCCACGGCCCTTGCCATGGCCTATGCGGAAGACATGGGCACAGCGCCGCCGCCGGAGGACCACCGCGCGTGCGCCGACCGCCACCGCGCCGGACGCGCCGCCCTCGCCCATCTGCGACAGCTCCTCGCCCTGCTCAACTGGAGCGCCGAGCGCATGCCCGAACCGGAGCCGGCCGGCGCGCCCGCAGACGCTCCCGACCAGCCGGTTGCCGGGCCGCCGGATCCGGAGACCGGCTATGACGGCAGCGAGGATGAGTTCCACTATGCCGGCGAGGTGTGGAAAGGCAGCCTGTACACGCCCGAGTTCCGGACATGGCTGGGAGACCTGGAGCGCCGCGTCGGGCTGATCCCGATGAAGGAGGGCGAGGAGGGCAGGCTGATCGAATGCAATGTCGGCGGGCGGATGTTCGTGGGCCCACCGGACACGCCCGAGTTCAGGGCATGGCGCGAACGGCAGAGGCAACGCGAGGAGCGCGAAAAGGAGGAGGCCGCAGCGCGCCCCCATGACATCGCATGACAAAACATGACACTTCCGGAGGGCCGCATGACAAAAACATGACAATTCATGACATCCCCGTGGAGTGGGCCCCATGGGCCCAGCCTCGGTTCTGGCAGCAGCTTCGGCGGTTGAGCCCGTTCTTCACCGGCTGCGGATCGGGGGCCGGGGTGACGAAGGGGGTGCCGAGGGCGACGAACAGGGACGCAGAGCGGGGCAAGACCGGGCCGGGGGGCGCACCAGATGCAAGGCAAGACAAGATGTGTGCATGTGGCAGGGTTCGGAGTCCGGGGCGGCGACAAGGGGACGCGCGGCGGACCGCAGCAAACATGACATTTCCAGCGGGCCGCATGACAAAACATGACATTCCATGACGCCACGAGAGGTGGCCCGACAGCCGCGCCGCCCCTGCCGGAACCCGGCCATGAACGCCGCCCTACTCCGCCTCGCGCGCCTCCAGGTCGAAGGCGGCGGCGAGGAGGGCCTTCGTGTAGTCGTCTCGGGGGTTTTCGAAGACGGTGCGGGCCGGGCCCTGCTCCACCACCCTGCCCTCGCGCATCACGATCAGCTCGTCGGCGAGCGCGCGCACCACCTTGAGGTCGTGGCTGATGAACAGGTAGGCGAGGCCGTGGCGGACCTGCAGGTCGCGCAGCAGGTCCACGATCTGCGCCTGCACCGACATGTCGAGCGCCGAGGTCGGCTCGTCCAGCACCACGAAGCGCGGCTTTAGCACCATGGCGCGCGCGATCGCGATGCGCTGGCGCTGGCCGCCGGAGAACTCGTGCGGATAGCGGTCCGCCATCCGGGCTTCGAGGCCCACCTCCTCCAGCGCTTCCTCCACCGCCCGCCTGCGCGCGGCCGTGCCGCCGCCGATATCGTGGACGGCCAGCCCCTCGCCGACGATCTGGCCGACGGTGAGCCTGGGTGAGAGCGAGCCGTAGGGGTCCTGGAAGACGATCTGCATCTCGCGCCGGAGCGGGCGAAGCGCCTTCCAGCCCTCGCCGTGGATCGGCCGGCCGCCGAAGACAATGGCGCCGCGCGAGCGTTCGAGCCGCAGCAGCGCCAGCCCGAGCGTCGTCTTGCCCGACCCGCTTTCGCCCACCACGCCCACCGTGCGGCCCTCGCGGATCGTGCAGGAGATGCCGTCCACGGCCTTGATATGGCCGACCGTGCGCCGGAGCGCGCCGCGCTTGACCGGGAACCAGACCCGCACGTCTTCGCCCCGGACGACTTCCTCCGCGCCCTCCGGAGCGGGCGGCGGCTCGCCCTTGGGCTCAGCGGCCAGCAGGCGCTGCGTGTAGGCATGGCCGGCGCGCTCGAATATGTCGTCCCGGCTGCCGCGCTCGACGATCTCGCCTTCCGTCATCACGCAGACCCGGTCGGCCATCTTGCGCACGATGGCGAGATTGTGGGTGATGAGCATGAGCGCCATGCCGCGCTCGGCCTGGAGGCGTTTCAGCAGGTCGAGGATCTGGGCCTGGATGGTGACGTCGAGCGCGGTGGTCGGCTCGTCGGCGATCAGCAGGTCCGGCTCGTTGGCCAGCGCCATGGCGATCATCACACGCTGACGCTGGCCGCCGGAA
>JAJEAZ010000437.1 GCA_022824105.1 Alphaproteobacteria bacterium | reverse complement strand
AATGCGCGGCGCCCGCACCCGGCGGGGCGACCTATTGCGGCTCCTGCGCCGGCGACCGGACCGCGCGCCGGCAGCGCAATCCGGAGGCGGCCCGCGAGGCCGACCGCCGGCGCGCTGTCGAGCGGCGCGCCCGTGGCGATTGCACGAAGTGCGGAAAGCCGGCCCAGGGGGCGGCGGAGTGCCAGTCCTGCCGCGATGCCGTCCGCGCCCGCTATGGCGCCCGCCGGGCCGCCATGGTCTGCGTCAGGTGCGAGGCGCCCACCGCTGGCGGCGCGGCCCGCTGCCCGTCCTGCTCCGTTGCCTGTACCGGGCCGCGCGACCGCGAGGCGGAGAACGCCGCCAAGCGCCGACGATACGCCGAGCGGAGGGCGCAGGGCCGCTGCGTGGAGTGCGGCGCGGCCTCGCGGGGGACGGCGCGCTGCGCACCCTGCGCCGCCGCGAACCTCGCGCAGCGCGACCGTGACGCCGAGAACGCCAACCGGCGCCGGCGCTATGCCGAACGGCGGGCCGAGGGCCGTTGCGTCGACTGCAATGCACCCTCGCCCGTTACGGTGCGCTGCGGGCCCTGCTCGCGCAGGCAGCCCGAGAGGCCGGCGGCGTTTCGCGGCATCCCGATATGGGACCCGAGCTGGACGGTGATCGAGATCGCCACCGGCGAGGACCTCGGCACCTATGACAGCGAGATGGAGGTCGCCGCCTGCCTCGCCTTCGCCAGGCTCGCGCGCGACGAGGTCGAGGTGATCGCCGACGTCAGCCCGATGTCGCGCTTCACAGCGCCGCCCTGGTGGTGAGCGGGTGCCGGCCCCGGATCGGCGTCCGGGCCAGGCGCGGCGGGGGCTTTTCCTGCTGCGCCGCCGCCCCGCCGCCCGTCGCCATGCGTATTGCCGGCCCGCCGCCCGCATTCCGACCCGACAGGAAGGACACCGCGATGACCGAAGAGGACATCGAGACCGTTCGAGCCGCCTACAGGGAAAGCTACCACCGCAAGACCGCAACGCGCCGGACGAAGGGCTTGTGCGTGAAGTGCGGCACGCGCCCGCCGACGCCGGGGCGCACCCGGTGCGAGCCCTGCGCCGGGAAGCAGCGCGCCGCCGACCTGGAGCGCTATCACCGCCGCACCGCCGAGCGCATCGCGGCGGGCATGTGTCCGAAATGCGGCAAGCGCCCGCCCGCGCCCGGGCGCAGCCAGTGCGAGCCGTGCCTGGAGAAGGACGCCGCCGCCGGCCGGGCCAGGGACGCCAGGCTCAGGGACGCCGGCCTGCCGCGCCGCGACCCCGCCAGGGAACGCGAGTATCGGCGCGAGCACGACCGCTGCGAGCGCGAGCAGCGGAGCGCGCTCGGCCTCTGCATCCGATGCGGCAAGTCCTCCGCGGCGCCCGGCCGCATGTCGTGCGAGCCGTGCCTGGACAAGCGCCGCGCCTCCGACCGCGCGAAATACGCCGCCGGAAAGGCGGCAGGGAAGCCGTACGGCGGAGCGAACGCCGATACCAGGCGCCGCGTCGGCCGGAAGCGCAGCCGAAAGCGCAGCGACGCCCGGCGCGACGCCGGCCTGTGCATCCGGTGCGGCGCCGTCCCGCCTGCGGAGGGGCGGACGATGTGCGAGCCGTGCCGCGACGACCGGCGGGCCGCGGAACGCGCGCGCCATGCCGAACGCCGCGCCGCCGGCGTCTGTCCGGATTGCGCCGCGCCCGCCCCCGGCGGCAAGCTCTATTGCGAGCCCTGCGCCGGGACCCGCTCCAGGCGGCGGAACCTCGAGGCGAAGCGCAAGGCGGCCCGCCGGCGCTATGCCGAGCGGCGCGCACGGGGCGATTGCACGAGTTGCGGCAAGCCGACCGACGGGACGGCCGAGTGCCGGGCCTGCCGCGACGCCGCCCGCGACCGCTACAACGCCCGCCGCGCGGCCGGGATCTGCGTCAAGTGCCGGGCGCCCACCATCGGCGGCGCGGCCTACTGCGCACCCTGCGCCGCCGTCAAGGCCGAGCAGCGCGACCGCGAGGCGCAATACGCCGCCCGGCGCCGGCGCTATGCCGAACGGCGGGCTCAGGGCCGCTGCGTCGGCTGCGGCGCGCCCTCGCCGGGGGTGGCGCGCTGCGAGCCCTGTTCGCGCAAGCACCGCGAGGGCTCGGGGGCGTTTCGCGGCATCCCGCTGTGGGACCCGAGCTGGACGGTGATCGAGATCGCCACCGGCGAGGCGCTCGGCACCTATGACAGCGAAATGGAGGTCGCCGCCTGCCTCGCTTTCGCGAAGCTCTCGCGCGACGAGGTCGAGGTGATCGCCGACGCCAGTCCCATGGCAGGCCTGACCGCTCCCCGCTGGTGAGCCGGCGGCGGCGCGGCGGCGCTCTCCCCGCTGCGCTGCCGGCCCGCCGTCCGCCGCCGTCCATACATATCGCCGGCCCGGCGTCCGCCGGTCTGCCTGGCCCTGCAGAAGGAGCAACCGTCCATGACCGCCTGCATTCCCGACGCGCCCACCTTTTGTTTCGCACCCATCGCCGATGAGGACGGCGAGCCACCGCAGATCCGCATTCTCTTCGAAGACCTCCCCGTTGCCGTCCCGACCGCGCTGGTCTGCCTCACCGCCGAGGACGGAGTCGCATTGGCTGACAAGCTGAACCGCCGTCTCGGTCTGGACCGCCCCGCCTGGACGGCGCTGGCCGCACGCTGCCTGCGCGCCGCCGGGGCGGGCAGCACCGCCATCCACTGACCGCCGCGCCGCCGCCCCCCTCGCCGCCGGTCCGGTGCGGGGCGTCCGGCCGGGAGAGGCGGAGGGAAGCTTTCGCGGGGGGCGTGTCCGGCAGGGCGGCCGGAGGGAGTCCGGTCGCCTCGATGCCGGGCAGCGGCAGAGGAGACTCGCCCATGTTCCAGTCCGACCATTCCCCCGACCTTCCCGCCGGCATCATCGCCGAGCTGGGCATCGACCCGGCCGCCGTGCGCGAGGCGATCGAGGACGAGCGTGCGATGCGCTGTCCGGAGCGCCCGGCGGCGTATCCCGAGCGCAGCTTCGCCCTCCTCGCCCCGGAACCGGCGGCGGGGGGCCTCGGCGAGGCGGCGGCGCCCTGGGACCCGGCGTCGGCGCTTCCCCCGGCCTGACGGAGGTGGAGGAGGGCCTGGAGAAGGTGAGCGGACGGGGGTTCGGGAGGGTGTCCCGGCCTCCGGTCGTTCGCAACCCATCGTCATCAACGCGAACCTGAAGGAACATCGCTATGGCATTCGGAAAGAACCACGCGGAACTGGTCGGCCGGTTGGGCGCCGACGTCACCGTGAACCACCTCGCCTCGGGCGGGCGCGTCGCCAATCTGAGCATCGCGACCGACGAGTCGTATATCGATCGCCAGTCCGGCGAGCGCCAGGACCGCACCGAGTGGCACCGGGTCGTCACCTTCCAGGACGGGCTCATCGACATGCTGCAGAAGCACGCGACCAAGGGCCGGCTGATCCACGTCGAGGGCAAGATGCAGACCCGCCGCTGGCGCAAGCCGGGCGAGGACAGCGACCGCTTCTCCACCGAGATCATCGTCGTGCCGGGCAACCGGGTCCAGTTCTACGACAAGCCGAACGGCAACGGTGCGGCGGCCGCGGAGGCCCAGGCTCCGATGAACGACGGCGGGGCCGGGCAGGCTGCCACCGCGGCCAACGGCGCCGACGACTTCGGGGCGGATCAGATCCCGTTCTAAAGAGCCTATTGCAGAAATTGTAAAGCCTGTGGGGTTAATGCCCTGCGGGCTTTACTTTTTTGGCCGTTTTTTCTATTGACAATTTTGAGCCCGCGAATCGAGGTTAGCGGGAACAAGACATGGGCGTAAACTTTG
>JAJEAZ010000520.1 GCA_022824105.1 Alphaproteobacteria bacterium | reverse complement strand
CACCTCGTCGGGACCGCGAACGGGCTGCCGGACGGCGTGCTCGTGCTCCGGCCTTCGAACGAAGTCGTGGCGCTGCCGACATGGCGCGCGGCCCGGGAGGCGCTGGACGTGACGCTCGGCACGGCAGAGGCCGGCGCGGCGGCGCTTGCCGCGATCGCTCTCGCGGCCAGCCCTCTGGACGACTACGACGCGACCCGCGACCGGGCGCTGCCGGCATCGCGGTTTGCGCGGCTCGACAGCGACGCCGTGCTGCGGGAGATCCATGCGGGACATGCGCGGCTGGCGATGGGGACCGGCATCCGCATGGCCGGCAACGACCTGTCCGGTGTCGGGGGCCTGGAAGGGGAGCGCGCCGGCATTCCCCGGATCGACGGCAACTGCCCGCCGCCGCCCCCGCCGCCGGCAACGCTCTCCGGTACCCTCTGCGCCGACACGCTCGATCTCGGTGCCGCGCTTGCGGCGAACGCGCTGTCAACGCTCACCTCGGCGTTTGCGGAGGACGTGACGATCACGCGCGACGTGTCGGGCATCACGCGGATGCGCACGGGCGACGTGACCGTCTCGGGCACGGTGACGACGCCCGAACTGGCGGCCTGCGCGGATCCGGACGCGGACCTGTGCGGCGGCGGCGATCTCGACATCGAGGCGGGTACCGGCACGCCGGCCTGGACGGAGGCATCCATCTTCGGGGACACGATCATCCGGAACGGCAACAGGCTCGTCGGCGTGACGCTGACGACCGGGGCGACCGGAGTTTTCGGCGCGCTGGGCAACGGCGCGCTGACCGTGAGCGGCTGCATGCGCAGCGTAAGTCCCTTCATCCACCACGGGGGAGGCTGCTGATGTCGGGCGCGAGGCAGGAGCCCGCAGTGCGAGGCCAAGTACGGCCCCGGCCGCGCCGGAGCCGTCGCGGCCTGGCGCTGTGGGACCTGATGATGGCAATGGCGGTGCTGTCCGCAGTGACGCTCTGGGGAGCGCAGGTGGCGGGCGACTGGATCGAGGGCCGGGTGGTGACCGGCGAGGTGCGCACGGTTGCCGAGCTCGCGCGGGCCGGGCGGCTCCTTGTGGAGGGGGACGTGGCGCACGCAGGGCGGACCCATGGCGCTGGCGCGGCGCCGCTGGCAGTGGCCCTCGGCGATCTCGAGGCGGCGGACCTGCGATCCCCTGCGCTCGGGACACAATCGCCGGGACGGCGCGACCTGACGCTCTGGCTGTGGCGGCCGGCGGCCTCTCCGGACACGCTTCTCGTGATCGCGCGCGCCAGGGGCGCGCTGCCGCTCGCGCGCCTGCCGGGCGCGGAGGACGGGGTGACCGGCGTCGGGGCGATGCGGGGCACGGACACGCGCCTGCGCGGCCCCGGACTGAACTTCGACATGACGGGCCTCAACGCGCTCGTCGCGGGCTTCGCGACCGCAAGCGACGTCTTCGCGCTCGACCACGTGGCCCTGGCCGTGACCTGCCGAAGCTACCTGTACCGGGTGGAGGTCGACTGCGACGGCGACGGCACGCCGGACGTGATCGCGAACACGATGGAGACGGACCTCGACATGGGGGACCAGGACATCACGGCGGCCGGGAACGTCACGGCTGCCACGGCGGCGATCGGCACGCTGGAGGGCGCGACGACGGTCAGCGGGGCGCTCACCGTCGGCGGGGAGCTTGAGGTTTCCGGGACGACGACGATGGCCGATCTCACCGTGACCGGCGCCGTCACCGCCGACAGTGCGGACATCCAGGGCACGCTGACGGTTCCGGACATCACGGCGACGGGCACCGTCACCGGCGCGAACCTCACGCTGAACGGGACCATGATCGTCTCGGGCGAGGCGCGCCTCGCCGATGCCGACGCGGACACCCTGAACGTCGTGACGCTGAACGTGGAGCTGCTCTCGTCCGACACCGGGGTTTTCCAGGACCTCTTTGCCGACAGCGCGACGTTCACGAGCTGCACGGGGTGCGGACCATGAGGAAGATTGTCCGGATCACGGCCGCGACGGCGCTGCTGGCGGGCGCGGCGCTTGGGCAACCCCAGTTCGAGGACGGGCCGGCTACTGAAGCGCAGGACCTGCGCGAGGCGCTGGCCGGGGAAATCGCGCGGATGAAGGCGGACATCGCCGCGGTCGAGAGGTTCATGGCCTGGCAGGTCGATCTCGCACGCATCGCGCGCACCGACCGGGCCGAGGCGCTGCGGCAGCGGCTGCCGATGGCGGAGTGCCGTGCGAGCGTCCTGGCACCGCTCTGCGACGATCTGATCGGGCTTTTTCGGCCGGAAAGCGAGGAGGAGGGCGGAAGCGTCACGCTGCCGGGAGACACCGGGGAGGGCGCGCCATGACCGACGGGGCGCCCGACGGGGCGACCGAAGCCAGGCGGAAGGCGGCCCTGGCGTCGGTACGCGAGTGCCGGCGGCGCTTCAAGGAGACGACATGGGCGAAGGGACTGAAGCGCATCACGGTCTGGGTCGCCGTCGAGGACGTCGAGGCAGAAGCCGGAGAGGAGGGCCGGAAATGACCGATCACAAGGCGAAAGCCGCAGGGCAGCGCAGGCGCCTGCCCGAACGCCGGCTCTCCGAGAACCGGAAACTGGTCCGGGGCGGGCAGTCCATCTACCTGACGGTCGGCTACGGCCCGGACGGGTTGGAGCCGAAGGAAGTGTTTTACGCCGACGGCTACCGAAGCGGCTCGGACATGGAAGCGCTGGTGTCCGACCTGTGCATCGCCCTGTCGGTGGTCCTGCAGCACGAGGGCGTGACTGTCGCCTCGCTGAGGAAATCAATGGGGACGGCCTTCGACCTGCGCACGGGCGATCCGATGCCGGCATCGATCCTGGGCTTCATTCTCGAGGAGCTGACCCGCCCGCCGGAATGGGCCGATGCGGCGGTGCACCCGGAGGGTGCAGAACTGACATGCGACGATGAAAACAAGACCTTCGGGGCAGGGGATCAGGCAGCCTCCGGCTCCGGAGAGGCGGGCCGCCGGGACTCTTCTCCCGGTCCGGCGGGGGCGGCCCGCCATCATCCGCCAGGCGATGCGCCTGACGCGGCTGCAAGCGGGAGGTCAACGACGTGATGCGTTCGGCGGATCCCAAGGCCTGCCGCAGGCTCTGGCGCTGCGTGCTGATCAGGGCCGTGCTCGATCTCTGCGGAACAGGGATGATCCACCGCGCCGAGCTGCGGGCGGTCGAGCTCTGGGTAGGGGACTGGCCGTCATCGGCGTTCCGCGATGTCTGCGAGAATGCGGACGTCGATGCGGACCGCATCCATGCGGAGTTGAAACGGCTCCTGCCGCTGTCGCCCAGGGAGCGCGCGGCGGAGATCAAGGCGCGTCGCCACGGCAACGGTGCGCCGGAGATGCGCGATGCTGCATGATCCTGAAATGACGGCGTCGGTCGTTGGCGGAATGTCAGCGCTCCTGGCGCTTTGCGCGATGGCGCGGGTCGCCTGCATCGACATCCGGTGCCTGGAGATCGATCCGGGCTGGGCCGTCCTGGCGGGCGGCGCGGCCCTGGGAGCGCTCGTCGCCGTCGAGGGCGTCGGCGCGTGTTCTGGCGCCGTCCTCGCCGCGGCGGCGGCCGGCGGCGCGGCGTGGCTCGCGGGGCGCCTGCGCCCTGGCGGGATCGGTCAGGGGGACGTCACGCTCCTGGCAGTCGTCGGCCTGGTTGCCGGGCCGCAGTTCCTGGCACACGTGCTGGTCGTTGGCGCCGCGTTCTGCCTGGCCTCCTGCGTCGCCTACGGGCTTGCGCGCGGGAAGCGCCCGGTGCGGATTTTCCGGCACATGGTGCCGGCCGCACCGCCGCTCATGGCGGCTCTGGGGCCGGTATTCGCGTGGCGGATCGCGGTGGCGATCTGGCCGGATCTCAATCTGGAAACGGCTATGGCTGCGGCGTTCATGGCGATCGCCGGGCCCGCGGCACTGGCCGCCGCGCTTGTCGCCGGCGCGCTGCCCATGGCTGTCCGTCGCCGCGCTATTCCGGCGACGCCTCGCGGTCCCGGAGGCCGCATCAACCAAGGAAAGGGAAACTGATATGGCCCATTACAATGTCGTCGTGGCGGTGAAGCGCGGGGATCGAACCTTCTACAGCCGCGTCGGGGCGCTGTTCGAGAACCACAGCAACGACACCGGCGAGCGGTACTACAAGGTGGTGCTGGACTACCCCGTGGGCGCGACGGAACTGCTGGCGTTCGCGCCGCGCCCGGACGAGGCGGCTTCCGGTGAGGGCGCGGTCGGCCAAGCGCCCGGATCGGGCCAGCAACCGGCGTGACGCGGGGTCTGGAAGACATGGCGCGCTCACCGGCGCCTCCGGGCTGGGAAACCTGCGCCGTCTGCGGGTGCTGGGACTTGGCCGCGTGCTGGACCAAGGAGTCCGGCGCGTGCTGGTGGGTTGACGACGGGCTGTGCTCGCGCGGTGCCGCGCCTGTCGCGCTCGATCCGCCCGCTGTGTTTCGGGATTTGCGAGATTCCGACCGTCACTCCTGCAGGAGCCGGTCCAGCTTGTCCTCGATGCGGATCATGCGATCCTCGAGAGCGGTCATCCGTTCCTCAAGGCCGGTCATCCGCCCCTCGATGCCGGTCATGCGTGTTTCAAGGCCAGCCAGGTCTTTCCGGAGCAGCGCCACCTCCGTCCGGGTGTCCGAAACGGTGAGGACAAGCCAGCCCAGCGCGCTCAGGAACGCCGCGAGGGCGATGCCGGCGAGCACCATGGCCATCGGATGGCGGGTCGGGTCGCCGGAGGCGTGGCGGGACAGTCGGTCGGCAAGGATTCGCGCGAGCTCCGGGCTTGCACCAGCCTCCTGCAGTTCCTCGCGCGTCACGTTCATGCCGGGATCCCTTTTCGCCTTCCTTGCTGCGACACATGGCACGTCGGGAAGTCGCGGTTCAAGCCATTGTCAGGCAGATCGGCGGGTCCAGAGGCAGTGCGGTCTTCCAGGCCGTTGTCGGAGTCGCGGACATGCAGCAGGGCGTCACGGGCAATGTTCAGAGGTCCGAAATTGCGGGAACATGAAAAGAGCATATGCCCTGAACCGCGCATTATTTAACATAAGCTCCATTATGCGCCCTTTGGCTGCGGCGCTGGAAGCGCTGAAGCCCTACAGCTCCAGCGCCTCTCTCAGGAGAGCGTTCGCACGCGTCTGCCAGCCCCGGCCGTCGGCCTTCAGGCGGACAAGGATGTCCCCGTCGAGCATCATCGTCACGCGCTGCTTGCGCTGGCTGGCGGGCATCGGTGGCCGGCCGAGGCGAATTGCATGCTTCATGTCCTCTCCGGTGATTTCACGGACCTCGCC
>JAJEAZ010000545.1 GCA_022824105.1 Alphaproteobacteria bacterium | reverse complement strand
GCTTTGCCCTCACGGCGGACAAGGTCGATTTCCTCGACCAGAACAATGCCGTTCTTGATCAGCATCCCGGAGAGGCTGAGCAACCCGAGCAGAGCAGTGAAGGTAAAGGGCAGGCCGGTTCCGAGAAGCCCGATGACAACGCCGTTGACCGCCATCGGAACCAGCAGCCAGATGATGAGCGGCTGGCGCAGGGCATTGAACAGGAGGATCGAGATCAGCACCATGACGATGAAGCTCACGGGCAACTGCCCCGCAAGACTGGATCTCGCATTGCCCGAGGCTTCGAACTCCCCGCCCCATGCCATCCGGTAGCCCGGGGGCAACGGTATGTCCTCGACCGGTTTACGGATCGCGGCGTGAACTTCGGTGGCGGTCCTGCCGCGCGGGATGTCGGCCGACACCGTCAGGGTCGGCAGACGGTCGCGGCGGTGAACCAGTGTATCCTGCGCCTTCCAGGCAAAGCCGCCGATCGCCTGTTCGATCGGGATGAAGGCCCCAACCGTGGCCGAATAGACCATCTGGTCGCTCAGCCCGAGCCCGGAATCCCGGGGCAAGCGCACCGTGATCGGGATCAGCCGCTCGCCTTCCCGATACACCCCGGCGCGGATGCCGTCGGTTGCGAACTTCAATGTCGACGCAATGTCCTCGCGCGCAACTCCGGCGGCCTGCGCCCGGTCGGCGGCATAGACGGGCGAGATGACCAGTTCCCGTTCGCGCCAGTTCGTCCGCAGGGTCTTCACGTCCCCCGAAGCGGCCGCCATCCGCGACATGGCCTCCTGTCCGAGCTTGCGAAGCATCTTGGGATCGCTGCCGGAGAAGCGGACTTCGATCGGGTTGCCGCCTCCCGGACCGAAGACCAGACGACGGGTGCGGAGCTCGCCGTCGGGAAGGCTGTTGCGGGCGAAAGCTTCCAAGTCCGCCTGCAACGCTGGAATCCGGTCGAGGCTGCGGGCCCTGACGATCAGATGACCGTAGCTCGGATTCGGCTTCCGGGCCGAATAGGTCAGGACAAAACGCGCGGCGCCCCGACCGGCGAAGGTCGCAACGGACTCGACCTCCTCCCGCCCGGCCAGCCACGCCTCGACCCTTGCAAGGTCTTCGGACACGCGGGCAATGGCGGTTCCCTGCGGCAGCTTGTAATGGACGAAGAAGACCGGCGTGTTCGAGTCCGGGAAAAACTGCTGCCTGAGTTGGGTAAATCCGAACATGGAGACCGCTGTCAGCGCGACCAGCACAGCGATTGCCGGCCAGCGCATTTTCAGCGCGCCGCGCAGGAGTGCGCCATAGGCCCGGAACGGAAGGCTGCCGTAGGCGGCCTTCTCCGGTCCGCTGCCCCGCCTGAAAAAATAGTGCCCCAGCAACGGCGTGACGGTTACCGCAAGCACCCAGGAAAGCAGGAGGGAGATGCCGATCACGGCGAACAGGGAAAACAGGAACTCGCCGGTCGAGTCCGGACTGAGGCCGATCCCCGCGAACGCCATGATGCCGATGACAGTGGCGCCGAGGAGCGGGATCTGCGTTCTGGAAGCCGCCTCGTCGGCGGCGTCGCGCGAAGACCTGCCCCGCAGCATGGCGATCTGCATCCCCTCCGCGACCACGATGGCGTTATCCACCAGCATCCCCATCGCGATAATCAGGCCGCCCAGAGAAATACGCTCCATCTCGATGGAGAAGACCATCATGAACAGAAGCGTGCCGGCGACCGTCAGCAGCAGCGTCGATCCGACGACCGCGCCCGCGCGCCATCCCATGAACAGGGCGAGCACGATCGTCACGATCCCGACGGACATCGCCAGATTGACGAGAAAGTCGTTCGACGCTTCCTCGACAACCCGGTGCTGGCGGTAGATCGGATGCAATTCGACGCCGACCGGGATGTCCCGCTCAAGTCGTACAAGATGCCGCTCCACCCGCTTGCCGACGGCCACGATATTCTCGGTTGCGAGGCCGGCGACGCTGATCGTGAAGGCTTCGACGCCGTCGAAGCGCACGATCAGGCCGGGGTCGGATCGCCGGCCCCTGCTGACCTCGGCGAGATCGGCCAGGTTGATCGTTTCGCCGCCGACGCCGACGGCAAGGCCCGCGATCTCGGAGACCGTGTCGGATCCCGCAGGCGCCGCGATCCGCGTGCTGTCGGTTGCCCCGGCATCGACCACGGAATTGGCGTTGGCTATCGCCCGGGCGATGACTTGCGGCGGGACGTTCAGATTGACGGCAAGGGCGAGCTTCGGTTCCACGAAAATCGCCTCTTCCGGAAGGCCCCCGATGCCGACATCGGCAACGCCCTCGACCGCAAGCAGTTCGCGCCGCAGAAAACTGGCCAGCCGGTGTTTCTCCGCATCGGTAAAGCCCTCGGCCGTGACCGCATAGAAGATGCCGAACACGTCGCCGAAGCGGTCATTGACCAGAGGGGCCCCGACCCCGGGCGGCAATCGCCGCGCGGCGTCGCCGAGCCTTGCCCGGAGCTTCGTCCAGATCGCCGGAAGTTCGGAGCCGTCGAACTCCGACTTGATATACACCTCGATCAGCGAGACCCCGGGCCGGTTGACCGACGCAATCCGGTCGACCTCGCCCATCTTCTGAATGGCCGACTCCAGCGGTTCGGAGACTTCATCGGCCACCTGTTGCGCCGACGCCCCGGGATAACGGGTCTCCACGACCGCCTGCTTGATCGTGAAGGCCGGGTCCTCCAGCCGTCCGAGGGAAAGGAAGGCCCAGATGCCGCCGGCCAGGCAGACCAGAATGACAATCCAGGTCGGAAGCGGCCTTTCAATACTGCCGCGCGCGATCTTCATGGCAAGGAAGTCAGTTCGCCAGCCCGCGGAACCGGCGCACCCTGGCGCCGTCCTTCAGGGCGTTGACGCCGGCCGCAACGATTTCCTCGCCGGAAACCAGGCCGTCGATCACCTGGAACCCACCGTCGCTGCCGACCGAGAGCCTGACCCGGCGTAACGACAAAACGCCTTCGTCCTCCTGAACCTCGCGAAAAACCAACACGGAGGCAGTGCCATCGCTATCAACCGTCACGGCGGATGCCGGGAGGACCATCCCTGAACGGGGGAGGCGCACACTTGCCAGAATGGTAACGGATGAGCCGGGGAGAATGTTCAGCCCTTCGGGCGGGGGCATGCCGAGTGTCACGCGGAAGGTCTGGCCGATCCGGGACGTCTCGGCATTGAACTCGCGCAGCTCGACCGGAAACAACTCGTCGCTGGCGGGAAATCGCGCCGCCAGCGCTATATTCGGATCCCGGCCCGCGCGCTGAAACAGGACCTCGGGAACGTCGATCTCGATCCGTATTTCCGACATGTCATGGAGCCGGACGACCGGCGTCCCCGCATTGACCGTCGTATATCTTGCAACGCTGCGGCGCGCCACCAGCGCATCGAACGGTGCATGGAGAGTGGCGTGCTTCAGCGCGTATTCGGCGTTGCGCAGGCTGATTTCGGCAAGACCGGCTTCCGTCTCCGCGTCCTCGACACTCGCGCGTTTGACCGCACCCCCCCGAAGCTTCCTGAGACGCTCCGCGCGCCTGCGCGCCTGGTCCCTTTGCAGGCGCCTCTGCTCCAGAGACAGCTCGAACGGCTCAAGATCGAGCTGCGCGATCATCCCGCCCGCGGGAACGATCTGCCCTTCCACCGCCGGAAACCTCACGATCTGGCCCGCGGTCTGGAAGGCGAGATCGACGGTCTGCCTTGCAACGACCTTGCCGAAAAACTGCCGCGTCACCGAGGTGGAGGACGCCTCGACCGCAATCAGCTTTACCGGGCGGGGGACGTCCTGCGCCATGACCGGAGCGGCGCATGCCGTCAGCCCGGCGGCGAGCAGGGACAGGAGACGCTTCATTCCATCTGTATCCGGATCGACTTCCCGACATTCACAACTTTCCCCCTTTACAGAAGGCAAGCGGCGGCTTCAAACATTGTCCTGCATCCGGCCGCTGGCGCGCTTCTCGATCGAAACGTCATCAAGACCTGGACACAAACGAAGACCTAAGCGATGCCAGCCTGCGGATTCGGCGGAGAGTTGCGCGGCACGCCGACGCGCTCGTTCAGGGGACGAGTTTGAAAACGTCGATTTCTCCGGTCCGCCCCTTGACGGCGTGGCTTCCGGCCGGTGTCGGAACGAATCCGGGCCCCAGAGCTTCCGCTGTCGTCCCGCTGATGAGGATGGCCGTTTCGCTGCCTTCGGGAAACAGCGTCCTGCAGAGCTGTTCGAGGCGCTGGCCCACATTCACGGCGTCGCCGATGATCGTATAATTGACCCGGCCCGGCGAGCCGATATTGCCGACCGTGGCAGTGCCGGTATGGATGCCGATACGGATACGGAGCGGCGCTTCGTCCCCAGCTTGTCGCCGGACATTTTCTTCCCGGATTCCCTCGGCGACCGCAAGCGCGGCGCGGCAGGCGCGTTCGGCGGCATCGGGTTGTGTTTCCGGCGCTCCCCAGAAAGCCATCACCGAATCGCCGATGAACTTGTCGACCGTGCCGTCCTCGGCCTCGATGCAACCGGCAACGATCTCGAAATGACGATTGACGAGGGCGGCGACGTCCGGGGCCGACAGATTTTCGGCCAACGACGAAAATCCGGCGATATCGGTGAACATGACCGTGATTTCGCGCGCCGACGAACCCGTCTCTTCGATACCGCCCTGTCTGACTAACCGTTCGACAATCTTCCTGGGAATATAGAGTTCGAACCAACGCAGGGCGCGCAGCATGGCGTTGAATGCCCTTGCCTGTCGGTCAAGTTCCCGGAAGACGCTGCCCGGAAGTTCGCCTATGTCTGCGATATCCAGGTTCCGGACCTGATCCGCCGCCGCCGAGAAACGCACGATCGGCCGGGCTATCCGGCGGCCGAGGATCACGGCAGCGACGATCGACACCACAAGGGCGCCGAGCCCGACCAGAAACGCTACGACCATCCGCCGAAGTTCGGTACTGATGTCTCCGGTGTGGAAATAGATGCCGACCGTTAGCGGTCGCGACCCGAAGCCGTCCAGGCGGCGAAATATGAAGATATAATCCTCTCCACCGATCCGGACTGAATGTCCGTTCGTATTTGTTGCAAGCGAAACGACCAGGTCGGATCGGTTCTCCGTCTGCCATATCCCGGCCAGGACGGGGTCCTGAAATCCCGCCAGTGGAGGCAGCGGACTGTCGATCGAAAGACCGGGGTAGCCGCGCGCCATGAGCGGATGGGCCAATACGCGGTCCGGCCCGTAAAGGACGAACCGTGTGCCGTGGTCGATCTCGCCAACCTTGCGAACATGGGCCGAGAGTTCCCGGATCGATACCGTCGCAACCGTGGCCCCGACAAACCTGCCGCCCTGCCAGAGCGGATGCGACCGGCTGAAGAAGGTCCTCCCATGCCGCTCGAGCCAGAACGGTATCGTCCAATGCGGCTCTTCCGGCATCTTCGCCAGATAGTTGCGGAACCTCGAATCTCCCGAATGATCCACCTCGCCCAACTCGAGGCGGCGGCCTTCACGACGCGCGGCATAGAAGGATTTCAGGTCGGTATCGAAGAAGGATATCGATTCGATCTGCGGCACGCCGGCGAGAGCGCCCGTAAGCAGGCGGCCGAATGTCTGGCGGTCGCCGGGATCGATCTCGCCCTTCTCGATCCGCTCGGCGACGAAACGGGACTGGTCTTCGGCCGGCAGCAGATGCTGTTCGATCCGGTCGGCCGTGTTTGCGATGCTCCGATTGGCGTTGGCGCTCATCAACGCCAGGGTGTTCTTGCCGGCAAGCCAGATGCCGACGCCAAGCACGCTGCCGACCGATACGAGAACGAGAAGGGAGATTGCCGTTGCGAGCGTGACGGTGATCGAAAGCCGCCCGTTCCACCGGGCCGGGGAAAGGTAGTTCAGCTTGCCGGATTTGGTTGACATGGCGGATACAGCCGTCCAGTCCGTGTCGCAAGCAAGGGGAAGCGCTGGTCTGGATAGCACAGGCTCGGGACTGGCGCAGTCCCGGTCTTCCGTCTGGTCGCGGGTGGCGATTGGGGCCGGTGGTGCGCCGGATCCGAAACTGGAACCGGCGACGGCAGCTTCACTGCCCGCGATGGGGTAGGCTGGAGGCATGGTCGCGACGGTGTTCAATCTCACCTCGGCTTCGTCGACGATGCACTATTTCCGCCGCGAGGGGCACGGGCGTGGGCCTAACCAGCCGGCGAACGACGACGGCGAGGACTCCGAACCGATCGGTGACTTCCAGGGCGGTCACCGGAGCGCCGTGTTACCGGACCGATGGATAGCGACGGCAGATGATGCCAAACAGCGACTTTGGGGATGATGTCATCGTCGAACCTCCAGTCCCGCCGGTTCGACAAACCAACCGCCAGCCCCTCAGGGAGCCTTGCGTTCCTGTCCGCGCCGACCGGCCATATCCTGTCCGGCGTTCACCTCTTCCATCCCGGTCTCGCCTTCGGGAGCCGCTGCCTCGATGATTTCCCGGATCGTCCAATTTGCCGCCGCAATCCCGTCCCTTGTCGTCTTGGCGTTCGCGTTCGGAGCCGGGACGGCGGAGGCCGAAGGGCGCTTTTTGCTCTGCACGGACCCGGAGACGCCTTCGGGCGCCCTCTGCCTGACGCCGGTCGACAATATCGCCGACTGCCATTTTGCCGGCGGGTTCGCACACGGGGGCGAGGCGCCGTTTGACTGGTCGGGGATCTGCAGGAACGGGGTGGCCGACGGCGAAGGCGTTCTCGAAGACCGGGAAGGCAACCGGCAGGCGGGACGGTTTTCGGCAGGGCTGCGTCAGGGCGTGTGGGTGCTGGAGCAGGTCGACGGCACACGCCGGGAGGGACCGTTCGAGAATGGCCTGAAGCACGGAGGCTGGACTACTGATGCCGCCGACGGCGAACGGTGGACAGGGCGCTACGAGCACGGCGGGATTGCCGGGATCTGGACCATCCTGGAGCCGGACGGGGATGTGAGCCGCGGTCGGTTCCGTGACGACAAGAGGCACGGGCGGTGGGTGATCGAGTATTCCCCCGGCGGTCGGATCGAGGTCGGATACGCCTACGGCAAGAGGACGGGCCGCTGGAAACAGGTCTATACCAGCGGCCGGGTCGACGAGGGCCGTTTCGGCAACGGGCAGCGGGTGGGGAGATGGACGCTCCGCCTGCCGGACGGCTACTCGGAGACCGGGACCTATCGGGAGGACAAGCGGCACGACCTGTGGCGGTTCGAGTGGCCGGACGGGCGGCGTGCGGAGGCGATGTATGAGGCCGGCGCGCTTCACGGGGAGACGGTTCTGCGACTTGCGGACGGGACGGAGGCGCGGCGGTTCTACCGGGAGGGCCGGTTTGCCGGCGCCGGGCCGACGGTAGCCGGGGCGTCCGGGCCCGCGCGACCTCCGGTTCCGTCTTCCGGGCGGTGAACGCTATGGCGGGGCGGGCTCGGGATCGAAGACGGGACAAAGCATGGCCCGGCCTTGCCGTTCGGCCCGGATGACGCAGTCCTGAAGTTCACGGCCGTAACGCTCCCAGACATGGCCGCGCCAGCCGTTCGTGGGGTCGGCGGTTCCGAGAACGGCGAACTGCCACTGGACCACCAGGCTGGCCAGGATGGCGGCCGCGAGGACGAGTCCGAACAGCGTGGCCTGCGCGCGGCGGCGCGCCGGGCGGTGGATGCGGCTCTCGCGGTCGAGGACCTGCTCCAGCAGGGGCGCGATGCGGTCGACGGCCTCACCCCGGGCCCGGGCCTCCCGGGTCCACTCCCTGAGGTCCGCTGCCGCCTGCTTCACCGGGGCGACCCCTTCCGCCACGGCGTCGATGGCGGCGGTCACACGGCCCTCCATGCCGTCGATCTCGCCTTTCAGCCGGCCGAACAGCGCCTCGACATCGGGCGCGGGCGGCGCGGGCCGCGGCGCGTTGCCCGCCTGCCGGTCCGGCGCCGGGCTCCCGGCGGGCTCCTGTGCCGACCGCTGCGCCTCCGCGCGCTCCCGCCGCGCGAGCTTTTCCTCGATCCTTTTGTCCTCGTCTTCTTCGGCCATGTCCCGTCCTCCCGCCTTGCCCCGTGGCGCCCGCGCGGACGATGCGCTATGCGGGGTTGAAGGACATGGTCGCGAAGGTCAACAGGCTGGGCTCCGCCGCCGCTTCGGTGCGCTATTTCGAGCGCGAGGGCGGCTACTATGCGCGGAACGACCCCGAGCACCGCCGGGCGAGCCGCTGGCACGGGGCGGGCGCGGCGGCGCTCGGCCTCAAGGGCCGGGTGGATGCCAGACGGTTCCGCTCGATCCTGGAAGGGAAGGTCCCGAAGACGGACATCCGCCTCGGTCGGCGGCAGCGCGAAGGCGGCCCGGAGCACGATCCCGGCCACGACATCACCCTCAGTCCGCCGAAGTCGGTCTCGCTGGAGGGACTGCTCTGGGGCCGGGACGACGTGGTCCGCGCGCATGACGGGGCGGTGAGGGCGACGCTCGACTTCATCGAGTCGCGCCTGCTGGAGACGCGCGTCTGGGACCGGGAGTTCCGGCGCATGCGCCGCGCTCCCTCGCCCTCGATGGTGGCGGCGACGTTCCGGCATGTCGCGAGCCGGGACCTCGACCCGCAGCTGCACACGCATTGCGTGGTGGCGAACATGACGCGGGACGGCGAGGGACGCTGGCGGAGCCTGGACACGGGGCGGCTGAAGACGGCCGACAAGCTGATCGGGGCGTTTTACCGCAACGAGCTGGCGCGCCGGCTGATCGACTGCGGCTACACGCTCTCGCCGTCGATGGCGGGCGGGGTGCCGAGCTTCGAGATCGCGGGCTACGGGCGGGCCCGGCTGACGGCGTTCTCCAGCCGGCGCCTGGCGATCCTGGGTTACATCAGGAAGCACGGCTGGAACTACAATGCGGCGCGGGCGCAGCAGGCCGCGCTGGCGACCAGGGCGCGCAAGAACGAGCCGGGCCGTGCGGCGCTGGAAGAGCTCTGGCGGACGCGGGCGAAGGAGCTCGGCTTCGCGCGCCCCCGCAAGCGCCGGACGCAGTTGCCGCCCGTCCCGACCGCGCTGGAGATCGCGCTCAGGGCGGCGGAGCAGCTGGAGGAACGCCGTTCGGTGTTCGCCGCCCGCGACCTTACCATGCTGTGCCTCGCCCATTCGCCGGGCCGCCACGGGATCGGGGAGATCGACGCGGCGGTGGCGCAGCTGGTGCGCGACGGGCATCTGCTGGAGACGGTGCGCCGGGGGGTGAGCGGGCGCGCCTTCGTCACTGACCGCACGGTGAGGACGGAGCGCGGCATGCTGGCGCTGCTGCGGGCAAGCGTCCGGGCGGGTGGCGGGCTGGCGGATGCGGACGCCGTCGAGATCCGGCTCGCGGCGTCGGGGCTCACCGAAGGGCAGAAGCAGGCGGTGCGCACCGTGCTGCTGCACGGCGACCTCGTGGTGGGCGTGCAGGGCTATGCCGGCACCGGCAAGACGGTGATGCTGAAGGAGGCGGCGGCGCTTGCGGGCGAGCGGCGCGTGTTCGGCCTGGCGCCGTCGGCGGTGGCGGCGCGGGTGCTCGGCCGGGAGGCCGGCATTCCGGTGCGGACGCTGCAATGGTTCCTCGCCCGCTACCGCGATGTCGGCGACAACCTGCTCGACGACCGCGCGCTGGCCGAGCTCCGCAAACGCTTCGAGGGCTCGATCCTGGTGGCGGACGAGATGTCGATGGCGTCCACGGCGCAGACCCATGACCTGATGAAGATCGCGGCGAAGCTCCGTGTGGGGCGGCTGGTTCTGGTGGGCGACCGCAAGCAGCTGCGTTCCATCGAGGCGGGCCAGCCGTTCCGGCAATTGCAGGAAGCGGGCATGGCGACGGCGCTGATGGACGAGATCCGCCGGCAGCGCGACCCGGACCTGAAGGCGGCCGTGGACAGCGCGGCGGCGGGACAGCCGCGCCGGGCGCTCGACCGGCTGGGAGACAATGTCGTCGAACTGCCGGACGAGGACCTGGCGGAGACGGCCGCACGGCTCTGGCTGGAGCTCTCGCCGGAGGACCGGAGGGAGACCCTGCTGCTGGCGCCGACGCACGAACTGCGGCGCCGGATCGTCGAGGCGGTGCGCGAGGGACTGGAGCAGGAAGGCGCGCTGCACGGGCGGATGCTGGAGATCGAGACGCTGGCGAAGCTCCACATGACGCGGGCCGAGACGGGCGACATCCGCAACTGGCGCGAGGGCGACGTCGCGGTGTTCCGCAACGACCTCTACCATTTCCGCGTGCAGGCGGACGACGCCTGCACGGTGACGGGCTTCGAGGGCGACCGGGCGGTGCTGGAGCATCCGGACGGTCGGGCGCGCCGTATCCGGCCCGCGGGCGGCCTCCGCTACCGTCTCGACCTGCACGAGACCCAGACGATCCGCATCCGGGCGGGCGACCGCATCCGCTGGACGCGCAATGACAAGGCGCGCGCGCTCGACAATGGCGCGACGGCGGAGATCCTCTCCATCGGCCCCCGCAGGCTGAAACTCCTGACCGAAGACGGGCGCGAACTCCAGTGGCGCCATGACGACCCGCAGCTCCGTCACATCGTGCATGCCTGGGCCTCGACGGTGCATGCGGCGCAGGGGGTGACGCGCGACCGGGTGATCGCGGTCGCCGACGCAGGCCACGGGCATCTGGGCGGGCTGCAGAACTTCTACGTGCAGATCAGCCGGGCGCGGGACAATGCGGTGGTGCTGACCGACGACCGGGAGAGCCTGGCGGCGGCGCTGGAGGCGGACAGCGGCGACCGGCTGACGGCGCTGGAGGCGCTCGGCGAGGACATTGCGCTGCCGGAGGAAGAAGCCGCCGAACGGGCGCCGGCGCGGGTTCCGAAGAAGCTGCCGGCCGCGCCCTCCCTGACACCGAAGACGCGGGAAGAGACGGCCCGGGCCGAAGTCCCGGAGCCGGCGGAACTCGACCGGGCGCAAGACGCCGACCGGCGTTTCGAGGCGTGGCAGGCATCGAAAGAGCAGCATGACAGGGAGGCGGCGGCAGCGGGACGGCATCCCGCGCTGCACGGCGGTCATGACCGGCTCGTGTCGGAACTTCGGGAGCTGGGTCGGGAGGACGGCCTCTCCACCGAAACGCGGGCGGCGGTCGAGGCGGCGCTTGCGCGGATGGACGCGGAGCGGGCCGGCGCCTGCCTCGCGGGGCTTCGCGGCGGACTGAAGGCGCGCGCCCGGCTTGACAGGTCCGGAGGCCGTACAAGTCCCGTCGACAGTCCGGGCTATGCGGCGTGGCGCCTGGAGCTGGAGGCCGCCGCGACGGTCGCGCGCGCCATCCTCGGGACGGACGGCCCGCGCGCGTTGCCGGACGGCGCCGACCGGGACGAACTGGCGGCAAGGCTCGCCGGGACGGACGTGCTGCTGGCGGAAGACGACATCCTGTTCGGCGCCCGGACGGCCGCCGGGCGGGTGCGCGACTGGCACAGCCGCTGGACGCGCGCCATGAAGCGCGCGGACGAGCCGGACGGAGCGGAGGAACTGGACCGTCTCGCCCCGCTCGGGCGGCGGGTCGCGTCCGATCCGGGGCTGGGGGAGCTGGACCGGGGTCATGTCACGACCGCGATCGACGGCTGGGAGGCGAGACGGGAGGCGGAAGATGCCGGGACTGCCTGGCTCGCGGCATGGAACGGCGATGGAGAGGACGAGCAGGCGGAGCGCAGCAGCGACGTTCTTGAGAAAGGCAAGGTGCTCTCCGAGGACCCGGCCATGCCGGAGGCGCTGCGGCAGAGCCTCCTCGACGCGCTGCGCGAGCATGACGGCGCGGTGGCGGAGCGTGCGGAGCGCGAGGCCCGGCGCGAGCAGGCGCGCGAGGCCGCGACTGCCGCACGGAAGGAGGCCGACGATATCGCGTTCCGCCTTCGGACCGGGAACTGGACGCGGGACGCCGACGAGATGGACGGCCTGCTAACGAGAGGCGAGAGACTCGCCGCGGGCCGGGACCTCTCCGGGGCGGAATGCCGGCGGCTCGAAGAGGCTCTCGGCCGGGAGCGCGAACGCCGGGCGGCCGGGCTGCTTGGGGCCGTCAGGGCGCTGGATCCCGAAGAGGCGTGGCCCCATGCCCTGCTCTCCCGCGCGGAGACGGTCGCGCGCGACCCGGAACTCGATGCGGAGAAGCGCAAGCAACTCGACGCGGCGGTCGACAATGCCCGCAAGCGCGCCGACGCGCAGGGCCGTTTCGAGGAGTGGCGCCGGGACTGGAACGCGTTCGTGAAGCCCATCGAGGCCGAGAACCGGCCGGTATTCGCCGACAAGGGTTGCAAGCCCCATGTCGAGCGCGCCCGTGTGCTGGCCCGGGAGCCGCATATCGGCGCCAAGGCGAAGAAGACGCTGGAGACGGCGATCCGCCGCAACGATGTCGAATATCCTGACCATGTCCGCCGCTACGGGGCGCTGATGAAGCAGTGGAGGGCCGTCTGCGCCCGGGCGAAGACCCGGAAGATGAACCGGTTCGACATGGAGGAGAGCGCGGAGATCGCCGGGAAGATGCGCACGCTCGCAGGCAGCCCCCACCTCACGGAGAGGCAGCAGGAGGCGTTTCGCGACATCGCCGCCGAATACGATGCGCATGCCGCCCGGCAGCAGCAAAAGGAAGCGAGGCAACTCAGCCAGCGGCTGGGGCGCGGTCGGAGCGTGTGACCGGGATCCGGTCGGATGCGACGATCGCCGCGTTGCCGGGTGGGGCCGGCGCCTTGCCGATCCCGGTCAGCAAGTCCTCCGCACCGCTCACCCGAGCGGTTTGCCCTGGTCCTCGAAATACCGGCGCGTGACCTTGAAGACCATCGGCGCCAGCAGCAGCAGCCCGATCAGGTTCGGCACCGCCATGAGGCCGTTGAGCGTGTCCGCCAGGTTCCACACCAGATCGACCTTCACGTTCGCGAAGGCGAGTGCGGAATATCACGAATGTAGCCACTGAGTTTCACGCAAAGTAGCCACCGAATATCACTCAAAGTAGCCACCCAGTGTCACCAAAGTAGCCACCCTCGGGGCGGTGATTTTGGAACGACTCAGGGTGCCGTCCTACGC
>JAJEAZ010000038.1 GCA_022824105.1 Alphaproteobacteria bacterium | reverse complement strand
GCGGTGCGGCATCACCGCCGACACGGCGCTTCGGCTGGAACATGCGTTCGGCGTCTCGGCCGCGTTCTGGCTCAATCTCCAGTCGCATTACGAATTGGAACTCGCAACCCTGGAAGCAGGTCCGGCGATTGACGGGGCCGTAAAGAGGTTCCCCTCGCCGGCCGCCTGACCGGAAGCCGGGGTTATCCGTCCGCCCGCCCCGTCACCGTCGCATGGCGGGGGAGGTCGTCGGCGATTTCGAGCCAGCGGATGCGTTCCTCGTAGAAGACGTGGAAGGCGGGCGGCAGGGATTGCGGGTCGTCGAGGGTGCTGATGTAGAAGTGGGTCTCGCCGGGGAAGCGGTCCGACTCGTAGGTGAGCGGGGTGCCGCAGGCGGCGCAGAAGCCGCGCTCGACGCCGGGCGAGGAGGCGAACACGGTCCGCTCGCCCCCGGTGAACTCGACCGACTCCGTGGCGGCGCCGACGAACATCGTCACCGGCGCGCCGGTGCTGCGCCGGCAGGTCGCGCAGTGGCAATAGCCGGTCCAGAGCGGCGCGGCGCCGATGCGGTAGCGCACCCTGCCGCAGAGGCAGCCGCCTTCGAGGGGCAGGTCCGCCACGGCGTTCAGGCGGCTTCCGCGTGGACCGCCGGGCGGCCGCGCACGCTGATGCGCCAGAGCAGGCGCGAATCCGCCTTGCCCGTCGCGACGCCGATGGGGGTGGCGGCATGCATGGTCTGCAGCGTGTCCCAGACGACGAGGTCGCCCGCGGTGTATTTGTGGCGGTAGATGTGCCGCTCCTCCAGCGCGTGGTCCTTGAGTTCGTCCAGCAGCGCCTCGGCCTCGGCGTCCGCCATGCCCTCCACGGCGTAGGCGCCGTGGCCGAGCGCGTAGAGCGCCCTGCGGCCCGTGACCGGGTGGGGCATGACCAGCGGGTGCCAGACCGGCGGCACGCGGTTGTCCTGCTCGTCATTGACGATCGGGTTCGCCGGCGGCTCGTCCTTGCGCCGCTTGCCGCGCCCGTATTTGTGCGCCACCCGGAGCCCGCCGATGCGCCGCTTCGTCCCTTCGTCCAGATTGTCCCAAGCCGCGGCCATGTCGCAGAACTGCGTCTCGCCGCCCTCGGCAGGCGCAACGATGGAGTAGAGCATGGTCGCGCTCGCCGGCACCTCCTCGTAGGACTGGTCGGTGTGCCAGAGTGCGGCGCCGTTGCGGATCTTCGGGTCCTCGTCGCGCTTCTCGGTATTGCCGACGGTCATCAGCTCCGGATAGCCGGCCATGCGCATATGGTCGAGCACGTGGGGGATCGGCGCGCCCCATTGCCGGCCGAAGCCGAGATAGCGCTCTTCGTCGAGCTTCTGGCCGCGGATGACGATGACGCGGTGGTCGTAGAGCGCGCCGGTCAGCAGCCGCATCAGCGCCTCATCGGCCCCGGCGGCAAGATCGACGCCGCGTATTTCCGCGCCGAACGCGGCGTCGAGCGGGGTAATCGCGATCATGGGCGGTCCTCCTATTCGGCGGCCTGGACCAGATGCTCGTCCATGAGCGCCGTGCCGAGGCGCGGGTCCTTGTAGAGCGCGCCGTCCTTCATGATCATGGCGAGATTGTCCCGGTCCTGCACCAGCGAGACGTCCTTCACCGGGTCGCCGCGCACCAGCAGCAGGTCGGCGAGATAGCCCTCCTTCACCTTGCCGAGCTCGCCCGCGAACCCCATGAGCTCCGCGCCGACCACGGTGGCGCAGCGCAGCGCGTCCGCCGGCGAGTAGCCGAAATAGCGCACGAAATGCTCGATATCGCGCGCGTTCTGGCCCATCGGCGTCATGGCGAAGCCGTAATCGCCGCCGACCACCACCCGCACGCCGCGCTTGCGGAGCTCGTGATAGGTCTCGCAGGTCAGGTCGAACATCCGGAAGAGGCCGAGCGATTCCACGGTCTCGCGGTCCAGCCCGTATTTTTCGCCCTCCCGGGTGGAGTTGTGCACGAGGCCGAAAGCCGGGCCGACGAATGCCGTGTCCTTGACGCTCTCCAGCGCGTCGAGCGCTTCCACGCTGGCATAGTCGCAGTGGTAGATGCACTCGATGCCGTGCCGGACCGCCATCATCACGCTCTTGGACGAGCGGGCATGGCAGGCCACCATCTTGCCGAAATCGCGCGCGACCCCGACCAGCGCGGCCACCTCGTCATCGTTGGTCGGCGTGACCTCGCCTCCGGCGAACGGCACGAAATCGTCGCCGGAGAGGTTGATCTTGAGCTGGTCCACCCGGTCGCGGACGCATTCGCGCGCCACCCTGCGCATTTCCTCCGGCCCGTCGGCGACAAGCCCGAAGCTCTCCTGGTGGAGATGGCGCTGGCGCTCGTCGCCGAGGCCGGCCGTGGTGGTGATCTCGGGCGAGCCGGCGCGCATGCGGGGGCCGGCCAGCATCCCCTCCTCGATGGCGTCGCGCGCATTGACGCCCAGCAGCGGCTTGGCCGAGGCCGCCTCGAAGATCGAGGTGAAGCCGTGCTCCAGCAACAGGCGCAGGTTCTGCGCCGTCAGCAGCATGTGCCGCTCGGGGCCGATCCGGCCCAGGTCCGGCGGGGCCATGATGCCGGTGAAGCTCGGGTGGCAGTGGCCTTCCACCATGCCCGGCATCAGCGTCATGCCGGTCCCGTCGATCCGTTCGTCCGGCAGGTCGCCCACGGGTTCGCCGGCGGGCGCCACCGCGGCGATGCGGTTGCCCTCCACCACGACGGTCGCCGGGACGGGCGCGTTCGTCTCGCCGTCCCACAGCTGCGCACCGGTTATCGCTAATCTCGACATTGCCTCCTCCCTGCCTTGCCTGCCGGCCGCCAGCGCGGCGGCCGCATGGTCCGACTCTGCCCGCCGCGCGCAAAGACCGCAATGCGCCGCCGGCCTGCCCAAGGAGGCCGGGGGCCGGCTATGGCGGCGGCGGTCCCATGCCCAGCGCGCTCTTGTAGAGGTCCAGCAGCGCCTCCTGCTCGGCGCGGTCGTCGCTGTCCATCTTCCGCAGCCGCACGATCTGGCGCATGGTCTTCACGTCGAAGCCATGCGCCTTCGCCTCGGCATAGACCTCCCGGATATCGCCCATCAGCACGGCCTTTTCCTCCTCGAGCCGCTCGACGCGCTCGACGAAGGACAGGAGCTGCCCGGCGGTCACGCCCCGGACATCGCTCCCGGACGGCCCGCCGCCGCCGGCCGTTTCCTCCACGGCTCAGTGCGCCTTCGTCTGGAAGGCGGCCATCTGCTCCGGCGTCGCCTCCTTCTGGTGCTTCGCCTTGTAGTCGCCGTAGGGCATGCCGTAGACGATCTCGCGCGCCGCCTCATAGTCCATGTCGAGGCCGCGCTCCTCGGCCGCCGCCCGGTACCATTTGGACAGGCAGTTGCGGCAGAAGCCGGCGAGGTTCATCAGGTCGATATTCTGGACATCCGGGTTGTCGCGCAGATGCTGAACCAGGGTGCGGAAGGCGGCGGCCTCCAGTTCGGTCGTTGTCTTGTCGGTCATCGGTCTCGCTGCTCAATCGCCAGGAAACGGGGTCCCGGCTAAACTAACCCATCATGCAGCCGGAATCGATTCTCCGCCGGGCCTTCGAGCGCGCGGTCGCGCGGGCGGACCCGGCGCTGTCGCTGGCCCGCCACCTGCCGGAGCCGCCGGCGGGGCGCACCGTCGTGGCGGCGGCCGGCAAGGCGGCGGCCTCGATGGCGGCGGCCTTCGAGGCGGCCTGGGCCGCGCCGCTGGAGGGCGTCGCCGTCACCCGCTACGGCCACGGCGCCCCCTGCGAGCGGATCGAGGTGGTGGAGGCCGGACACCCCATGCCGGACGCCGCCGGGCGCGAGGCCGCGGTGCGGATTCTGGAGGCGGCTGAGAGCCTCGGGCCGGACGACCTGTTTGTGTTCCTCGCTTCCGGCGGCGGCTCGGCGCTGCTGGCATTGCCGCTGCCGGGCATTTCCTTCGAGACCAAGCAGGCCGTGACGGCCCGGCTGCTCGCCTCGGGCGCCTCGATCCACGAGATCAACACGGTGCGCAAACACATGTCGGCGGTAAAGGGCGGACGGCTCGCGGCGGCGGCCTTTCCGGCCCGGACCGTGACGCTCGCCATATCCGACGTGCCGGGGGACGATCCCGCGGTCATCGCGTCGGGCCCGACCGTGCCCGACCCGACGACGCTCGTCGATGCCGGGCGCGTGCTGGAGACCTACGGGATCGGGCCGGTGGCCGGCCTCGAGGAAACGCCGAAGCGGCTGGAGCGGACGGACTTTCGCCTGGTCGCCACGCCCCGGGAATGCCTGCTCGACGCCGCGCCGGACGGGCCGCCCGCCTGGCTGCTCTCGGACCGGATCGAGGGCGAGGCGCGCGAGGCGGGCAAGGTCATGGCCGGCATCGCGCTCCATGCCCGCGCCTTCGCCGCCCCATTCCCGCCGCCCTGCCTGCTGCTTTCCGGCGGCGAGACGACCGTGACCGTGCGCGGCAGGGGCAAGGGCGGGCGCAATCTGGAGTTCCTGCTGGGGCTTGCGCTCGCGCTCGACGGCGCGCCGGGCATCCACGCCATCGCCTGCGACACGGACGGAATCGATGGCGCCAGCGACTGCGCCGGCGCGCTGCTCCGCCCGGACAGCCTGGCGCGGGCGCGCGCGCTCGGCCTCGATCCGGCGGAGCGCCTGCGCGACAATGACGCCCATGCCGTGTTCGCCGCGCTGGGCGACCTTGTCGTCACGGGGCCGACACTCACCAACGTCAACGACTTCCGGGCTATTCTGGTCGAGCCTTAGGGGAGGAGAGGCGATGCGCCGCAAGCGGAGGGCCAAGATCGTCGCAACGCTGGGGCCGGCGACCTCCGGCGTGGAGGCCATCGGCGGACTGCTGGAGGCGGGCGTCGATGTCTTCCGCTTCAATTTCAGCCACGGCCGGCCCGAGGACCATTCCCGGCGCCACCGCATCGTGCGCGAGCTGGAGCGCCACTCGTTCCGGCCCGTCGGCATCATGGCCGACATGCAGGGGCCGAAGCTCCGGGTCGGGACCTTCGAAGGGGGAAGCGTCGAGCTGGAGCCGGGCCGGCGCTTCATGCTGGACCGCTCGGAGCGTCCCGGCACGGCCGCCCGCGCCTGCGTGCCCCACCCGGAGATCTTCTCGGCCGTGCGCGCCGGCGACGACATGCTGCTCGACGACGGCAGGCTCCGGCTGAGGGTGCTGTCCAAGTCCAAGGCGGCGCTGGAGACGGAGGTGGTGGACGGCGGGCGGCTCAGCGACCGCAAGGGCGTCAACCTGCCGGGAGTCCTGTTGCCGATCTCGCCGCTGACCGAAAAGGACCGCACGGACCTGCGCTTCGCGCTCGGGCTCGGCGTGGAGTGGATCGCGCTGTCCTTCGTGCAGCGCCCGGAGGATGTGGCGGAAGCGCGCCGTCTGATCGGCCCGCGCGCGCATGTTCTCGTCAAGGTGGAGAAACCCGCCGCGCTCGGCTGCATCGAGGAGCTCGTCGAGGCCGCCGACGCCATCATGGTGGCGCGCGGCGATCTCGGGGTGGAGATGCCGCCCGAGGAAGTGCCGGTCGCCCAGAAGACCATCATCCGCACCTGCCGGGACGCCGGCAAGCCGGTGATCGTGGCGACGCAGATGCTGGAATCGATGGTGCACGCCGCGGCGCCCACGCGCGCCGAGGTCCAGGATGTGGCGACCGCGGTCTATGACGGGGCGGACGCTGTGATGCTCTCGGCGGAGACGGCGGCCGGCGCCCATCCGATGGCGGCGGTCGAGATCATGGACCGGGTGATCGAG
>JAJEAZ010000340.1 GCA_022824105.1 Alphaproteobacteria bacterium | reverse complement strand
TCCCCGCCGGCTTGCGGCGGGGACGCATGTTTGAAGAACCATCCGAAGGAGACCCGATCGTGATCGCCCCCCTGATGCCGACCTACGGGGATCGGGACATCGCTTTCGAGAAAGGCGAGGGCCCCTACCTCTTCGCGTCCGACGGGCGGCGGTTCCTGGACTTCGGCGGCGGGATCGCCGTGACCGCTCTCGGCCACGCCCATCCCGGCCTTGTCGCCGCGCTCCAGGACCAGGCCGGCCGGCTCTGGCATACCTCGAACCTGTACAATATTCCCAACCAGGAGCGAGCCGGGCGGCGACTGACCGAGAACAGCTTCGCGGACACGGTCTTCTTCTGCAATTCCGGCCTCGAGGCCATCGAGTGCGGCATCAAGCTCGTGCGTAAGCACTATGCCGACAAGGGCGAGCCGGAGCGCTTCCGCATCATCACGGTCGAGGGCTGCTTCCACGGCCGCTCGCTGGCTTCCATCGCCGCATCCGGCCAGGAGAAGCTCTACAAGGGCTTCGGCCCGGTCGCCGAGGGCTTCGACCAGGTGGCCTTCGGCAATCTCAACGAGCTGCGCGCGGCCGTCACGGGCGAGACCTGCGCCATCCTTGTGGAGCCGGTGCAGGGCGAGGGCGGCATCCGCCCGATGTCCTCGGACTACCTGAAGGGCGTGCGCGAGATCTGCGACGAGTTCGGCCTGCTTATGTTCCTCGATGAGGTGCAGTGCGGCATGGGCCGCACCGGCAAGCTGTTCGCCTATGAATGGTCCGGCATCCGCCCGGACGTCATGGCGCTCGCCAAGGGCCTCGGCGGCGGCTTCCCCGTCGGCGCCTGCCTCGCGACGGAAGAGGCGGCGTCGGGCATGGTCGCCGGCACCCACGGCTCGACCTTCGGCGGCAACCCGCTGGCGACGGCCGTCGTCAACGCCGTGCTCGACGCGCTGCTGGCGGACGGCTTCCTCGACGGCGTGCAGGCGCGCGCGGCCGACCTGCACCGGCGTCTGGAAGGACTCAGGGCGCGCTACCCGGACACGATCCTGGAAGTGCGCGGCGCCGGCATGATGGTCGGTCTCCGGGTCGGCCCCGCCAATGGCGAGTTCGTCGGCGCGCTCCGCCGCCAGGGCCTGCTGGCGGTGCCGGCGGGCGAGAATGTCGTGCGGCTGCTGCCGCCGCTGGTCGTCGAGGACTCGCATGTCGGCGAGGCGGTCGGCATGGTCGAAGGCGCTTGCCGGGAATTCGCCGCCGCCGCTGCGTGAGAGCGTATGAGCGCGCCGCGCCACTTCCTCGACCTCAAGGATTACGACGGGGCTTCGCTCCGCCGCATCCTCGACCGGGCCCTCGCCTTCAAGGCGGGCGACCCGGCGCGTCCGCTCGAAGGCCGGACGCTCGCCATGATCTTCGAGCAGCCCTCGACCCGCACGCGCGTCTCCTTCGAGGTCGCCATGCGCCAGCTCGGCGGGCATGTCATCGTGCTTTCGGGCCAGGACAGCCAGGTCAAGCGCGGTGAGAGCTGGGCCGACACGGCGCGGGTGCTGTCGCGCTATGTCGATGCGATCATGATCCGCACCGACAATCACGACAAGCTGACCGAGCTTGCCGAAAATGCGGAAGTGCCGGTCATCAACGGGCTGACGGACCGCTCGCACCCCTGCCAGCTGATGGCGGACGTGATGACTTTCGAGGAGCAGCGCGGCGCCATCGCCGGCAAGCGCATCGCCTGGAGCGGCGACGGCAACAATGTCGCGACGAGCTGGATCCACGCCGCGGCGCGCTTCGACTTCGATTTCGCCGTCGGCTGCCCGCCGGAGCGCCGTCCGCCGGCGGAGGCGCTCGCCTGGGCGGAGGCGAACGGCGCGCGGGTGAGCGTCCATGACGACCCGGTCGCCGCCGTGCGCAATGCGGATGCGGTCGTTACCGACGTCTGGGTCTCGATGAACGACGGCGAGGAAGAGAGCCGCCACAATCTGCTCGCGCCCTACCGGGTGGACGAACGCCTGATGGCGCGGGCCCGGCCGGACGCGGTCTTCCTGCACTGCCTGCCGGCGCATCGCGGCGAGGAGGTGGCGGGCGCGGTAATCGACGGGCCGCAATCGGTCGTCTGGGACGAGGCGGAAAACCGGCTGCACGCCCAGAAGGGCATTCTCGCCTGGTGCCTCGGGCGGTAGCGCCGGCGCATGGAAGCACGCGCGGCGCTTCGCGACGACTATGTCAGGCCTTTCCGGCTGGCCGGCACGCGGGTGCGCGGCAGGCTCGTGCGCCTCGGGTCGGAAGTCGCGCAGATCCTCGACCGGCATGGCTATCCGGACGCGCAGGCCGAGGTGCTTGGCGAATCGCTGGCAATCGCGGCCGCGCTCTCGCAATCGCTCAAGGCCGACGGCATCTTCACGCTCCAGGTCGAGGGCAAGGGCCCGATCCGCCGGCTGGTTGCGGACATCGACGCATCGGGGCTCATGCGCGGCTTCGCGGGCTTCGACGGCGAAGCGCCCGCGAACGGGCCCGGCGGCGCGCCCTTCGGGTCCGGCTATCTGGCGTTCACCTTCGACCCCGCGGACGGCGGCGATCGCTACCAGGGCGTGGTCGAACTGGCGGAAGGCGGCCTGGCTGCCTCCGTGCTGCACTATTTCCGCCAGTCGGAGCAGATCGACACCTGCCTGGCGGCCGCCTGCGGCCGGCGCAGCGGCGACTGGCGGGCGGCGGCGCTGATGCTCCAGCGGCTGCCGGACGAACAACCGGACCCGTCGGAGGAAACCGGCGAGCTCTGGACCCGGCTCGGCCATTACATGCAGACCGTCGGACCGGACGAGCTGCTGGACCCCGCCCTGCCGGGCGATGCGCTGCTGCTACGCCTCTTCCACC
>JAJEAZ010000464.1 GCA_022824105.1 Alphaproteobacteria bacterium | reverse complement strand
CCGCGCAGGTAGAACAGCGCGAAGCCGAAGGGCGGCGTCAGGAACGAGGTCTGCAGGTTGAGCGCGATCATGATCCCGAGCCAGACCGGGTTCAGGTCCATCAGCAGCAGGATCGGCGCCACGATGGGCACGACCACGAAGGTGATCTCGATGAAGTCGAGCACGAAGCCCAGCAGGAACATCAGCGCCATGACGAAGAACATCGCGCCGACGACACCGCCGGGCAGCGAGGTCAGGAAGCCGTGCACGAGGTCGTCGCCGCCGAGGCCCCGGAAGACGGAGGAGAAGAGCTGCGCGCCGATGACGATGCCGAACACCATCGCGCTGACCCGCGTCGTGCTGCGCATGACCTCGTGCAGCCCGCCGCTGCCATAGACGCGGGCGAGGCTGACCCAGATGCCCCAGGCGAGCGCAATGCAGCACAGAACGGCGACGGCGATGCCGGCCCCGTCCGCCGCCGGAATATCGTCCCGCGATACCCGCAGGTCCATGAAGCCGGTCAGGAACAGCACGACCACCAGCCCGACGGCGGCGGCGTAGATCGGCCGGCCCTTGCCGGGGTCCAGCCTGAGGCCGCCCAGCAGCGTCGCGCCGATGGCGCCGACCGCCGCGGCCTCCGTCGGCGTCGCGATGCCGGCGAGGATGGAGCCCAGCACGGCGACGATCAGCACCACGGGCGCGACCAGCGCGCGGGCGACCTGCATGGTGATTTCGCGGTTCGTGCGGCCCTCGACCAGCTCGTCGCGCGGGATCGGCGGCGAGGATTCGGGCCGGAGCCACGCAATGAACATCTGGTAGAGGATATACATGCCGACCAGGGCCAGGCCCGGAAGCAGCGCGCCCGCGAACAGGTCGCCGACCGACACCGGGTCCGGGGCGAAATTGCCGAGCTTGCGCTGCGCTTCCTGGTAGGCGTCCGAGATCTGGTCGCCCAGCACGACGAGGACGAGCGAGGGCGGGATGATCTGGCCGAGCGTGCCGGAGGCGCAGATCGACCCGCAGGCGAGCGAGGCGCTGTAGCCGCGCCGGAGCATGGTCGGCAGCGAGAGCAGCCCCATGGTCACGACCGTCGCGCCGACGATGCCGGTCGAGGCGGCGAGCAGCGCGCCCACCACGCACACGGAAATGCCGAGCCCGCCGCGCATCGCGCCGAACAGCATGCCCATCGTGTCGAGCAGCTCCTCGGCGACCTTGGAGCGCTCCAGCATGACGCCCATGAACACGAACAGCGGCACCGCGACCAGGATCTCGCTGATCATGGCGTTGCCGTAGACGCGGTTCGGGAAGATGCCGAGGAAGGCGAAGTCGAAGACGCCCAGAGCCGCGCTGATGCCGGCGAAAAGCAGCGCCACGCCCGCGAGCGTGAAGGCGACGGGGAAGCCCGCCATCAGGAAGCCGCACACGCTGACGAACATGAAGCAGACGAGATATTCGTTGATCGTCATACGCCGGGCCCCCGGTCTTCGGCGCCCGCGCCGGCCGGGCGTTCGAGGCCGCGCATGACGAACAGCGCATGCACGAGCATGGAAAGCCCCTGCAGCGACAGCACGAACGGGAAGACGAGAAGCAGCGATTTCAGCAGCCAGAACGGCATGAAGGTGCCTTCGGGCGAGCCTTCCAGCACACGCACGGAGGCGCCGACATAGGTCAGCCCCTTCCAGGTCATCACGGCGCAGAGCGGCCACAGGAAGACGAGCACGCCGATGAAGTCGATCAGCGCCTTGCGCTCCGGCGTGGCCGCCCCGTAGAAGATGTCCACCCGGACATGGCCGTCATGCAGCAGCGTGTAGCCCGCGCCCACCAGGAACAGGATGGAGTGCATGAACAGCACGGATTCCTGCATCGGGATGAAGCCGAGCCCGAACACGTAGCGCAGCAGGACGACGGCGAACTGCATCAGCACCATGAACAGGGCGAACCAGGACACGGCCCGGCCCAGATGCTCGTTCGCGACGTCGATCGCCCGGACGAGTTGCTTCAGTGCGCTCACCGGCGTTCCCCGCTGGCTTCAGGGCAAGGGCGGAGAGCCCGCGCCGGTGCGGCGCGGGCGTCTCGCCCGGCGCATGACGGCCTTGCCGGCCGTCCGGCGCCTTAACCGTAGTTGAACGGCAGGACCCGCGCGTTCATGTAGCCCTGCTCGCCGATCTTGGCCCAGTCGATGGCCTGTTTGCGATAGGCGATGAAGCTGTCATAGATGCGCTTGGTCATGTCGTCGGTGTTGCCGATGTCGCGCACGACCTGGCCGGCGACATTGCCGATGGCGATCAGCATGTCCTCCGGATACTGGTGCAGCTGCACGCCGTGCTCGTTGAGCAGCTTGTTCAGCGAGCCCAGGTTGCGGGCGTTGAACTCGGCGAACTGGATGTAGGACTCCGCCTCGACCACCGTCGTCACCAGGGCCTGTTCCTCGGCGGTCAGGCTGTCCCACAGCGTCTTGTTCATCACGACGCTGGCGGAGGTGCCGGGCTCGTGGAAGCCCGGATAGAAGTAGTGCTTGGTGATCTTGTGGAAGCCGAAGGCGAGGTCGTGCCAGGGGCCGACCCATTCGGCGGCGTCGATGGCGCCCGATGCGAGCGACGGGTAGATTTCCGCCACCGGCAGGTTCACGACCGTGACGCCGAGCGCGCGCAGCACCTCGCCGCCGATGCCCGGCATGCGGAATTTCAGGCCCTTGAAGTCGTCGAGCTTCTGGATCGGCTCGCGGTACCAGCCGCCCATCTGGGTGCCGGTGCTGGAGCCCTGGAAGCCCTTGAGGTTGAACTCGGCCGCGAGCTCGTCCCAGAGCTCCTGCCCGCCGCCATATTTCATCCAGGCGGCGTGCTCGATGCCGGTCAGCCCGTAGGGCACGGCGGTGAAGAAGTTGAAGCCCTTGTGCTTGCCCTGCCAGTAATACTCGGCCGAATGGTACATGTCGGCGTCGCCGGCGCTGACGGCGTCGAACACGCCGAAGGCCGGCACCAGCTCGCCGCCGCCATAGACCTTGACCTCGATCTTGCCGCCGGAGAGTTGCGTGATGCGCTGCGCCACACGCTGCCCGGAGGTGCCCAGGCCCGGCGAGTTGAGCGGCCAGGACATGGCCAGCTTCCACTGCTTCAGTCCCTGCGAGACGGCGGGGGCCGCCAGCGTCGATGCGGCGGCCGCGACGCCGGCGGTCGCGGCGCCCTGAACGAATTTACGGCGTTTCATGGAATGTCCTCGCTGTTGCGCCGCCGGCGGAACCCGATCGATCGGCTCTCCCCTGACACCGAAGAGGTCGCGTGCACGCATTGCCCGCGGCGTTTGGTCGGGAGAGCGTAGTGCACGGTTCCGGCTGAAGCAATCGCAAGGGAAAGGGCCGGCGAGACTGTCAGCCCCGGACGGCGCCCCGCCGCCACAGGGCCAGGCTGAGCGCAAGGGCCACGGCGGACAGGACCAGCATGAGGACGAACGCCCGGTCATAGGAGCCGTCGGCGTCGAAGACCGCGCCGCCGACAAGCGCGCCGAGGCCGCCGGCCGAGTGGTGGACCATGGTGATGAGCCCTGTCACCGTGCCGAGCAGGCTCATGGCCGCAATCTCGCGGCCGAAGACCACGGTGAGCGGCGCGGTGATCCAGAAAGTGACGCCGAACAAGAGGACCATCCCGACGATGACCGCCGGCTCCCGGCTCACCAGCAGGACCGCGAACAGGACGGTCCTGAGCGCGAAGCAGATCACGGTCGGGAGGACGGGGCCGTAGCGGTCGTTGAGCACGCCCGTCAGCAGCACGCCGCCGAGGCCGGTCAGCCCCATGAAGGCAAGCATGTTGCCGGCGAGCAGGGCGCTGACGCCCTCGTCGACCGCGAAGGCGACGACGTGGGTGGCCATCAGGAAGACCTGGAAACCGCAGATCGCATAGATGACCAGCAGCACCCAGAGGCGGCGCGACGCCAGGACTTCTCCGAGGGTGGCCGCCGCCTTTCCGGACGCGGGCGCCGGGCTTGCGGTCCTTCGCGCCACCAGGACGACAGGCAGGATGCAGACCAGCGTGGCGGCGCCCAGCGCGAGGAAGGACCCGCGCCAGCCGATCGAGGCGAGCTGCGCGGTGAGCGCCGAGATGACCAGCAGCTGGCCCAGCCCCATGCCGGAGATCGCAATGCTGTTGGCCATTCCCAGCCGATGGGGATACCAGCGGCTGAGCAGCACCCCGACCGGCGTGACCGAAGTGCCGGCGCTGCCGAGCGCGAACACGACCCCGTAAAACAGAAGCGCCTGCCACGGATGCTCGACCAGGCTCATCGAGCCGAGCCCGAGGGCGCACAGAAGCACCCCGATCCCCAGCACCGTTCCCGCGCCGACGCGGTCCACGAGGATGCCGACGAAGAGCAGGACCGAGGCGAAGAGCACCATGAACACGGTGACATTCAGCGAGAGTTCGCTGCGGGTCCAGGCAAGTTCTTCCTCCATCGGGGGAAGCAGCAGCCCGATGGCGACGCGCGCGCCGCCATTGAACAGCAGCACCAGGAAACAGGTCGCCAGCACGAAACGGGCCGCGGCGGCATGGGTCACGGGCTGCGGCTCCGCTCTGTGGCTTCTTCGCTCACGGCCGGTCGAAGCGGTCGGTTGCGAAGGGCGCCGGGTCGGCCGCCGGGTCCCGGCCGGTGGCGAGCTGGGCCGCCAGGAGGCCGATCCCCGGCCCGAGGCCGAACCCGTGGCCGGAGAGCCCGCCGGCGAGCGTCAGCCCCTCCAGGCCGGCGACCGGGCCGACCAGCGGCACCTCGTCGGGCGTGACGTCGATCATGCCGCCCCAGCTCTCCACCGCCGGCGCGTTCCGCAACTGCGGATAGACGCTCCGGGCGCCGGCCAGGATGCCGTCCAGCACCCGCATGTCGGGCGGGGGATCGAGCGCCCGGGCCTGCTCCATCGGGCTGAACTGGTCGGCCCGCCAGCGCCGCCGCCCGAGCGCGCCGAAGAATTCCGGCCCGAACCGGAGCCGCACGAACCGCCAGCGGTCGCGGTAGAGCGGCAGGAATTTCCGGAAATGGGCAAACGCCGCCGGGATGAGGTCGAAGCGCGCCGCGTGCACCCGCCCGACGGTGTAGCCGCCGTCCAGCCGCGGGCGCACGGAGGCGGATCGTGTGCGGACCGGCCCCGGCGCGATCGGCGGCGCCGGGGCGGTGCGCAGCGCCTGCGAACGCACGGCGAGTTGCGGCAGCGAACGGCCCGTGTTCTCCAGGAAGGGCCGGCACCAGGCGCCGCCCGCCAGAATGACGGACCGGCAGGCAATGGCGCCGTGCTCGGTGACGACCCCGGCGACCCTGCCGCCCGCAAGCTCCAGGGTGCGCACCGCGGTCCGCTCGAAGATCGCCGCGCCGGCCTCCGAGGCGAGGCGCGCGAGTGCGGGAACGGCAAGCGCCGGCTCTGCATGCAGGTCGGTCGGCGTCAGCATGCCGCCGGCAAAGCGCCCGGCGTCCTGGCCGATCAGCTCGCCGGCTTCGGCGGCCGAGAGCTTGCGCGAGGAAAGCTGGAAAGGCCGCGCCGAGGCGAGCCAGTCCTCCTGGCCGGCCAGCTCCTCCTCGTCTTCCGCCAGATGGGCGATGCCGCCCTGGCGGAGGCCGAAATCGTCCGGGCACCGCTCGCCGAAGCGGCGCCAGAGCGCCTGCGATTCCAGCATCAGCGGAATCTCGCGCGGGTCGCGCCCCTGGATGCGGATCCAGCCCCAGTTCCGGGAGGACTGCTCGCCGGCGATCCGGCCCTTCTCGCAGAGCGCGACCGGCACGCCCCACTCGGCCAGCGTCAGCGCCGCGGTGACGCCGACCACGCCGCCGCCGATGACGACGACCTCGGCGGCCTCGGGCAGCGGGCGGTCCGGACCCGGCTGGAATTCGGGGGCGTTGCTCATGCGCGCTCGATATTGCCGCTCCGGAGCGGAATCCCGAACTCGCGGTGGCAGATTTCGGCCAGCTTCTTCACGCCTTCGCGGATGTCCCCGACGGTCGGGTTGCCGAAGCACAGCCGGATGCGCGAGCGGGCGGGCTCGGCGTCGGCGGACCATTCCGGGCCGGGGTTGATGGCGATGCCGCTGGCCGCGGATGCCGCCGAGAGCTTCATCGCGTCCACGGCGTCGGGCAGGGAAATCCAGAGGAAGATGCCCCCTTCCGGCGGCACGAATTCCGCCGCCGTGCCGAAATGCTCTTCCAGCGCCCCGGTCATGGCGTCGAGCTTCTGCTTGAGGAGGCCCGTCACATGGCCGACATGGGCATCGAAGCGGGTCCGGCAGTATTCGGCCAGCATCATCTGCTCCAGCGCCCCGGTGCCGCCGTCGGTCTTGCAGGCGACCATCCGGGCGATGAGCGCGGGCTCGGCCACGATGTATCCGACCCGCAGCGCCGGCGCGATGGTCTTCGAGAACGACCCGCAATGGATGACGCGGTTGCTCTCGTCCATCGCCGCGATGGCGGGCGGGCGCTCGCTCGTCCACAGCAGGTCCGCATAGCATTCGTCCTCGAACACCGGCACGCCGTATCGCGCGGAAAGCTCCAGCAGCTCGGCGCGGCGCGCCTCGGGCATGATGCTGCCGCCGGGGTTCTGGATCGTCGGAATGACATAGATGAACTTGGGCTTCACGCCCTCCGTGGCGAGCGCGGCCAGCTTTTCGCCCAGCAGGTCCATGCGCATGCCGCCGCCGTCGAGCGGGACGCCCACCGGCGTCGCGCCGAGCTTGCGCAGGCGGGCGAGCGCGCCGCCGTAGCTGAACTGCTCCACCAGCACCGTGTCGCCCGGCCGCAGGAACATCTCGTTGACGAGGTCCAGCCCCTGGTTCGAGCCCGAAGTGATGAGGACATTGTCCGGCGAGACCGTGAGCCCGCTGCGCTTCCGGAGCTTGGCGGCCACGAACTCGCGCAGCGGCCGGTAGCCGAGCGGCCCGCTCTCCAGCCCGTAGGTCGCGAGCGTCGTCCCTTCCCGGCGGAGCGCCGAGGCGGTCGCCGCGATCATGTCCTCGACCGGCATGCTCGCCGCATCGACATTGCCGCCGATGAAATTGTAGGGCGCAAACCCCTTCCAGCGCGGGGCGGGCGGCGGCAGGTCCGGCGCCAGCAGGGCGTCATAGTCGATGGTGGCGGCCACTATGGGACTCCTTCGGTTCGATCGGGGGCTGCGCCGGCGCCCCGGCTATTCGGGCGAGACATGCCGGCGAAGCTGCGTCAGGTCGGAGATCCGCGCCTTGCTGCCCCTGACGGCGACCCCGTGCTTCCTGAGATTGGCCAGCGCCCGCGAAAAGGTTTCGGGCTTCATGCCGAGCCGGCTCGCGATCAGCTTCTTGTCGTAAGGCAGACGCACATCCACAGGGTCCTCGCCCGGCTTTGGAGGCGGGCAGAAGTGCAACAGGAACGCGCCGACGCGCTGGGAGGAGTTGAGGCTGCTGCCGGACTCGATCCGGGAGACCAGCCGCTTGAGGTTGATCGCAAGCGAAGCGAAGGTCCTGACCACCAGTTCCGGGTCCTCGCGCAGCCGCTCGATATAACCCGCGACGGGCACCGCAAGCAGCCGTCCGTCCTCGACCAGCTCGGCGGAAACGGGATAGCCGTCCGGCATGCCGATTGCCCCTTCGGCAAAGGACTCGCCGGGTCCGAAGACCTCGATGATTACCTCGGACCCGTCCGGACGCAGGCGGTACAGCTTGACCCACCCGGACAGCACGCCGAAGAAACGGGTGACGGGTTCCCCCTGCTCGAAGATCACGGTCCGCTTCGAAAAGGCGAGGACCTCCGCGTCCCGGAGCAGGGAACGCAGCGCGTCCGGCGCCAGCCCCTGGAACAGGGGCAGGTAGCGGACGGTCTCCAGATCGTTGCGGCTCACGGCCAATGTCCGTCTCCATCCTGCCGGAGCTGCGGCCCGGCAGGCTTGAACGAGGGTTACAACGCCGGGTGCCGCCCTGCAAGAAACCGCCGGCCTACCCGCCCGACTTCTGCGCGGCTTTTTCGAGCGCCTCCAGAACCGCGCCCTCGGTCAGCAGTTCGGGCAGCGCGACCCCGGCGGGCGCGCCCGGGCCGTAAACGGCGTTGAACGGGATGCCGTAGCGGGCGAAGCGGGCGAGATAGGTCGAAATCGCCGGGTCGGGCCGGGTCCAGTCGGCGCGCATCGCCACGACATCTCCGGCAAGACGCGCCGCGACCGGCCCCCGGTCCAGCACCGCCGCCTTGTTGAACCGGCAGGTGATGCACCAGTCGGCCGTCACATCCACGAAGACAGTGCGCCCTTCCGACACCAGCGGCCCGATCCGGGCTTCCTCGAAGGCCTGCCAGCGGCCCGCCGGAACCGTCGGCTCCATGGCGGCGGGAAGGGCCAGAACCGCCGCGGCGCCGGCAGCCGCAGCCAGCGCCGCGCCGGCCGCAAGTGTGCGCCGGCGGAGCCGCGC
>JAJEAZ010000465.1 GCA_022824105.1 Alphaproteobacteria bacterium | reverse complement strand
GGGAGGCTCTGGTCCAGCGGGACCGGCCCGAGGCGGCGTTCGAGGTCTTCCAGCCACGCCCTGAACTCGGGCGTCTCCTGGCTGCCGACGTAACACTCGCCGCCATAGTGGAACTCGTCCTCGCTGCCGTCATAGTCGTCCCCTGCCGGGGGCGGCGGCTCCCAGGGTTCCTCGACGGGCTCCGGCTCCTGTTCGGGCTCCGGTTCCGGCTCGGGCAGGTGCGCGCCGGCCCAATCGATCACGGCGAGGAGCTGGCGCAGATGGGCCAGTTGGGCGCGGGCGGCGCGGTGGCATTCGGCGCGGGCGCGGTCGTCCGGGGGCGGCGGCTCCGGGTTCAGGTCTTCGGCATAGGCCATGGCGAGGGCTTCGGCGGCGGGCGCCAGCCTTGCGGCCAGCATCGCCGCCAGGGCGGGTCGGGGGTCGGTTGCGGTCATCTCGTCTCCTTGTCCCGTCGGGAGCGGCCCTCGCTTTGCCGCGCGCGTTTCGCGCGCGGGCCTGCCAGCGCGTCGGCGCCGGCGCGGTTCGCACGCCTGATTGCGCGCGCGAGGCGCAGGGCGCACCTCTCCCGTCGGTTTCCCGGGGGGTTTCGAAAACGGCGCCGCCGGCCGCGCGGCGCCGGAGAAGCGGCTCCGGATACCGCCTCTCCGGGTCCTATATCGGCTTAGTTTCCGTGATTTCAAGCAAAATGAGAACATAAAGTAAAAATACCGGCCCCCGACCGTGAGCAACCGGATAGATGGGCAACCGCGGAGCCGCCCCCACCGCCGCCCCGGCCCCCGCCTCCGAGCGGGGAAGCCGAGGCCCAGCCTCGGTTCTGGCGACAGTTTCAGCGGTTGAGCCTGCTCTCCGCCGGCTGCGGCAGCATCGCGAGTCAGGGATGGGCCCCGGCTCGGGGGCCGGGGCGACGGTTTGGGGAGCATCGGTTGCGAAGCCACCAGGAACAGACGTATGAATCCGGAGGGGCCGGGGGAGAGCTGCCGGTCGCGCCGGTTTCCCCCTCACGCGGTCGGCAGGGCGTAGTCCTTGAAGTCGTCGCGCAGCTTGGTTTTCAGCAGCTTGCCGGTGGCCGTGTGCGGCAGTTCGTCCACGAACACGACATCGTCCGGCTTCCACCATCGGGCGATCTTGCCGTCGTACCAGTCGAGCAGGTCCGACTTTTCCAGCGCCGCGCCTTCCTCCCGGACCGCGATCAGCAGCGGACGCTCGTCCCAGTGCGGATGGGCGACGGCGATGACGGCCGCCTCCACGACCGCGGGATGATCGACGGCGATGTTCTCCAGGTCGATGGAGCTGATCCACTCGCCGCCCGACTTGATGACGTCCTTCGTCCGGTCGGTGATGCGCATGTAGCCGTCGCCGTCGAGTGTGGCGACGTCGCCGGTGGAGAACCAGCCGTCGGCGGTATGGGCATCCGACACGTCCTGCCTGTGGTAGGCGTTCGCGATCCAGTAGCCGCGCACCTGCAGGTCGCCGAAGGCCACGCCGTCGCGCGGAAGCTCCCCGCCATCCTCGCCGACGATGCGCATGTCCACGCCGAAGATCGGCCGGCCCTGCTTCTCGGCCAGGTCCAGCCAGGCGCTGTCGTCGAGCTCGTCATGCTTGGCGAGCGGCGTGTTGACCGTGCCGAGCGGCGACATCTCGGTCATGCCCCAGGCATGGCGGACGATGGCGCCGTAGTCGCGCCTGAAGGTCTCGATCATCGAACGGGGCACGGCCGAGCCGCCGATCACGACATTGCCGAGCGGCCGGATGTCCTTGCCCGAACGCTTGAGATAGTCGAGCAGCATCAGCCAGATGGTCGGCACGGCCGCCGTCATCGTCACGCCTTCGCCGGTAATCAGCGCCTGGACGCTCTCGCCGTCGAGATGCGGCCCCGGCAGCACCAGCTTCGCGCCCGCCATCGTCGCCACGTAAGGGATGCCCCAGGCATTGGCGTGGAACATCGGGACCACGGGCATAACCGTATCGCGCGCCGAGATATTCATGCAGTCCGGCCCGATCGAGGCGTAGCTGTGCAGGATGTTGCCGCGATGGCTGTAGAGCACGCCCTTGGGGTTGCCGGTTGTGCCCGATGTGTAGCAGAGCGAGGAGGCGGTCCGCTCGTCGAAGCTCGGCCAGGAGAACACCGGGTCCTGCGCGGCGACCAGCGTATCGTAGGAGAGGAGGTCGAAATGCTCGCTCTCCGGCAGGCTCGCCTCGTCGCAGAGCACGACGACCGTCCGCACGGTATCGGCGATCTCCGACGCGAAGCTCTCCAGCAACGGGACGAAGCCCGCCTCGACGAAGAGAACGCGGTCGTTGGCATGGTTGACGATATAGGCGAGCTGCTCGAGATAAAGGCGCGGGTTGATGGTGTGGCAGATCGCGCCGATCCCCGATACCGCATAGTAGATCTCGAAATGACGCCTCGTATTCCAGGCCAGGGTGCCGACCGTGTCGCCGAAGCCGATGCCGAGTTCGCCGAGCGCATTGGCGAGCCGCTTGGATTCGCCCTGGGCGTCGGCGTAACTGTAGCGGTGCAGGCCGCCCTCGACATTGTGGGTCACGATCTCCGTCCCGCCGTGATATTCGGCGGCGAAGTCGATCAGGGACGAGATCAGCATGGGCCGGTCCATGATCAAGCCGAGCATCGGTGCTATTCCTCCAGCAGACATGCGCCGTCCGCATTTATAGCGGCAGCCGGCGGCGAACGGGAGCGATGCAATGCCTCTGCTTGAGGTGGAGAATCTCCGGGTCGAGTTTCCGACCAGGCGCGGCGTGCTGGTCGCCGTGGACGACATCTCGTTCGCGATAGAGGAGGGCGAGGTTCTGGGCGTTGTCGGCGAGTCCGGCGCCGGCAAGTCGCTCACCGGCATGTCGATCATCGGCCTGCTGGAGCCGCCGGGACGGATCGCGGCGGGATGCGTCCGCCTCGCCGGCCGGCGCATCGACAACCTTGCGCCGGAAGCGATGCGGCGCGTGCGCGGCAAGCAGATCGGCGCCGTCTTCCAGGACCCGCTGACCAGCCTCAACCCGCTCTACACCATCGGCCGCCAGCTGACGGAGACGATTTCGACCCATCTCGACCTCGGCGAGCGGCCGGCGCGGGCCCGCGCGCTCGAACTGCTGTCCGAGGTCGGCATCCCGGCTCCCGAGCGGCGCATCGACAGCTATCCGCACGAGTTTTCCGGCGGGATGCGCCAGCGCGTGGTGATCGCGCTTGCGCTGGCGGCCAATCCGCGCCTCGTCATCGCCGACGAGCCCACGACCGCTCTCGATGTGTCGATCCAGGCGCAGATCATCGCGCTGCTGAAGCGGCTCTGCCGCGAGCACGGCACGGCGGTCATGCTGGTGACGCACGATATGGGCGTGATCGCGGAGACCGCCGACCGGGTGGCGGTGATGTATGCCGGACGCATCGCCGAGATCGGCCCGGTGCGCGACGTCATCCAGGCGCCGCGGCACCCCTATACCGAGGGCCTGATGGGCTCGATCCCGAGCATGGCCGAGCGCCGGGACCGGCTGGTCCAGATCGAGGGCGCGATGCCGCGGCTGACCGAAATTCCGCCCGGCTGCGCCTTCGGCCCCCGCTGCCCGAAATCGTTTGCGCGCTGCGCCGGCGAACGCCCGGACCTGCTGGCGACAAAAGGCCCCAGCCGAGCCGCATGCTGGCTTTACGACGGCGGGTGAGATACCGACCGTCCGGGACGGCCGGCAGGATTGTGGAGAGAGCTGCTTTCTCACCGTCGGTTTTCTCGATGGCGAGATGGTGGTTTTTGTCTGGACACCGTGGCGGACTGCGCAGCGGATAATCAGCATGAGGAAGGCCAATGAACGGGAACGACGACTCTACGGTCCGGGACTTCGACCCTGACACTGCGCCCGACCTGTCGAGAGGCAGGTGGCCGGAGAAGTTCGCCAAAGCAAAGGTCAGGCGCGGAAGTGATTCGGGAGCGGCGCGGAATCCATGACAATGGGCGGAATTCCGGGCTAGCCCGGATTTCTCACCGGGGGTAGGTGCATCGGGGCTCTGCATGTGAGAAAGTACTTCTGCTTCAAAGACTTGTCCTGTTGCAGAGGAGCGCCCCGATGCGTACAGAGTGTAACCCGACGCGGATGCGATTTGCAC
>JAJEAZ010000270.1 GCA_022824105.1 Alphaproteobacteria bacterium | reverse complement strand
GGGGCGCGCTCGCCGTTCGCGCTCGCACACACGAGGCGGTCGAGGATGTTGCTCATGTCGGGGGTCTCCTGGAATGTCGGGGATGCGGGACTCTCTCGATGCCGGTCCCGCTCACCGGCTCGATGCGCGCCTCGCCCTCCGGGGCTACGCGGCGAGGGTGCGGAAGGTCGCGGAGACGCGCGTCGCGGTCTCGCGCGCGCTCATCCCCCGGTCGATGCCGTGCATGAAGCGATGGCGCGCGGCGCCCGAGAGCACCAGGACCGAGCGGCGCGGGAGCACCGCGACCTCGTCGCCGGGGAGCGCACCGGCGACGTAGGGACGCGCAGCCCGCGGGCGGAAGCGCATCGGCCAGTCGGCGCCGAGCGACAGAGAGGCGACGACGGGACCGAAGTCCCGGTGGTCGGCGTGCATCCCGATTCCCTGACCGGGCCGGTACTCGTTCACGATGCACTGCACCGGCAGGGCGCCCGCGAAGTGCGGCCGAAGCCGCTCGGCCATGTGCTGCGCCCAGCGCGGAAACGGCGCGGCCGGAACCGGCCGGGACGAGCCCCGGTAGTCGTAGCGGAACCCGTAGTGCTGCACGCGCCGGCTGAGCTCGGGGAGCCAGGGCGCCTCGGCGATGCGAAGGAGGATGCGGGCCTCCTCCGCCGGGGTGACGAAGTCCGGGACGAGGACCGCCCCGTGGGCGAAGATGGAAGCGTCGCGGGCCATGCGCTCTCTCCTGTCCGATGTGGGCGCCCGAACGGGCGCTCCACTCGGACTCCGGCCGGGAGAACTCGAAGCCGCCAGCAAAGGGGGGGGCCGGCGCGGATGCGCCGGCCCCGGGCGGGGGGAGGAAGCGCCGGTCATCCCTAGAACGGAATGTCGTCGTCGAAGTCGTCGGCGGGCGCGGTGCTGGCGCCGGCCGGCATCGCCGGGGCGCTCGCGGGCTGCGCCGCCTGGGTCGAGCCGTTCCCGTTCGTGCCGTTCGGCTTGTCGAGGAACTGGATCCGGCCGCCGGGGACGAGCAGGATCTCGGTCGAGAAGCGGTCGGACGCCTCGCCGTCCTTGCGCCAGCGCCGGGTCTGCATCTTGCCCCCGACGTAGACCAGGCGGCCCTTGCGCGCGTGCTTCTCGAGCATGTCGATGAGCCCGTCCTGGAAGGTCACGACCCGGTGCCACTCGGTCTTGTCGACCCGCTCGCCGGTCTGGCGGTTGAGGTAGGACTCGTCGGTCGCGATGCTCATGTTCGCGACGCGCCCGCCGCTCTGGAGGTGGGTGACGGTGACGTCGGCGCCGAGGCGGCCGATGACTTCCGCGCGGTTCAGTCCGAATGCCATGGCGATTCTCCTCATGGTCTGGATGATGACGATGGGTTGCGAACCGGGGGGACCGGGGGACTCACTCCCCCCGGCCCCTTCCCGTTCACCCTTCCCTCGCTTCCCTCCTACTCGCGGTCGTCGCCGCGCGGGTCGAAGGGAGCCGGCTCTTCGAGAATGGTGCGGATGGCACGGCCATCGAGGCCGAGCAGTGCGAGCACGTCCGCGCCGCCGGACGGCGCTTCAACGTCGAAATCGAACATGGGCGAGTTCTCCTCTGCCGGTGGCCGCGTCCGGCATCGGGAGGCGGGAGCCCTTCTCCCTCCTCCCTGCCGGGCGCTCGCCCGGTGCTCGCAACCCTCGTGCTCGATGACGGAGGCTCACGCGGAACGGCGGACGGCCACGACCCGGGGCTGCCGGACGTGGGGTCCGGCGCCCTCAGAGGAGACCGCGCTCGGCGAAGCTGACCACCTCTCCGTCGCCGACGACGAAGTGGTCGATGAGGCGCACGTCGACGAGCGCGAGCGCTTCGGCGAGCCGCTTGGTGAGGACGCGGTCGGTGGCGCTGGGCTCGGCTACGCCGGACGGATGTCCATGCGCCACCACGAGCGCGGAGGCGTTGTGCCCGAGCGCGCGGCGCACCACCACGCGCGGATGGACGCTGGCGCCGTCCACCGTGCCCTGGAACAGCTCCTCGCAGGCGATGGGCCGGTGCCGGCTGTCGAGGAAGACGGCGACGAAGACCTCGTTGCGGTAGCCCCGAAGCCGGGCCTCCAGGTAGCGGCGGGTGTGGCTTGGCGACGTGAGCGCCCCGTCGCGGCGAAGCCGCGCCTGCATCCAGCGCGCGTGCAGCTCGTGAAACGCATGCACCCGCGCGCGATCCGCGGCGGGGAGGAGGACGGTGCGGAGCAGATCGTCGGGGTCGTCGAGGAGCTCCCTGAGCCCCCCGGCGGCGGCGAGCGCCGCGGCGTCGAGGCGCACGCCGAGGAGGGCGAGGAGCTCGTGGTCTTCGAGGGCGGCGGGGCCGGCGCGCTCGATGCGCGCGAGCACGGGCTCGGGCACCGGCTTGGGCCGGGTCCTGCGCCGTGCGGGCCGGGGCGTGCGGGTCGCGGCCGGGACGGTGGCAGCGGTGGCGGTGTGCGGCATGACGCCTCCATGGTGGGCAGCGAAGGGGGAGCGGCCCGGAGGCTCTTCACCGCCCCCGGGACCGCGCCCTCGAATGGCCCGGCTCCGCCTCGTCGTGAGGCCCCCGGCGGAGTCGAGGCGCAGTGCCCCGTGGACGCGAGGCCGGCGGCACGTGCCCCCGGCGGCGGGAGGCGGGCCGGCGAGACGTCTGGCGCGGGGCGAGGCGGAGGGAGGCGGCGAACGCCGGGCCGGCTGCGCAGCCCGGGGGACGGCGGGGCGTCAGTGCTCGGCGGGGTCGCCGGGCTCGCGCGTCTCCGCGCGCATGGACTTCGCGGCGAGCGCGGTCCAGTCCTCTCGCGAGAGGCCGAGGCGCCGGTTCAGCTTGTCGCACAGGCGCTCGGCGTCCTCGACGGTGAGCGCCACCAGCGCCGTCGGGACGTATCCGCTCATCCCCTCGATGACGATGCGGATCTGCTGCACCTCGTCCTCGACGTCGTAGGCGGGGCAGAAGCAGTAGTTCGGGTCGTCCGGCAGGGTCTGGGCGGTCATGGCGGCTCTCCGTGTGTGCAGGAAGCGAGCCCGCGGCCGGCGGGCCGGCGGCACGTGCCCCGCGCGCGGCGGCGCGGGGGATGGTAGCGGATGGGCCGGCGCCGCCGGAGAGCGGCGGGCCGGCGATACGGATAGCGCGGGGCTCAAGCGGCGAGCGGCCAGCGCTCGAGGATGCGGTCGAGGACC
>JAJEAZ010000685.1 GCA_022824105.1 Alphaproteobacteria bacterium | reverse complement strand
CATGCCTTGACACAGGCTGCCCGCCCGCTTATCCCCTCGGCGGTTGGAACATGCTCCGGACAATCGAAATTATGTATTCCCGACTTCTGTCGTCAAGGGTTTCCGACTGCGGTCCGGTGCGGACGAGCCAATAATCCAATGGTTATCCACGACCAGAGACCGGACGGCGCCACGGCCGCCCTGGTTCTAGCCGATGGCGCTGTGTTCTGGGGCCGGGGCTTCGGCGCGGAGGGCGCAGCGGTGGGGGAAGTCTGCTTCAACACCTCCCCGACGGGCTACCAGGAGATCCTGACCGACCCGTCCTATGCCGGGCAGATCGTAACCTTCACCTTCCCGCATATCGGCAATGTGGGCGCCAATGGCGAGGACGTGGAGTCGAATGTGCCGGCCGCGCGCGGCCTCGTGCTGCGCATGGATCCGACCGAACCTTCGAATTTTCGCGCGACGCGGCGGCTTGAAGACTGGCTGGGGGGCCACGGCCTCGTCGGGGTGGCCGGTATCGACACGCGTGCGCTGACCCGGCGCATCCGCGATGCCGGTGCGCCCAACGGCACGGTCGTCCATGCCGCAGACGGCCAAATCGACATTGCGGCCGTAACCGCCTGCGCCGCGGCATGGCCGGGGCTGGAGGGCATGGACCTCGCTCGGGAAGTCACCTGCCGGCAGACCTACCGCTGGGACCGGACGCGTTGGGCGCTCGGCAATGGCTACGGCCGGCTGGAGCGTCCGTCGCGCCATGTCGTCGCCGTCGATTACGGCGTTAAGCACAACATCCTGCGCTGCCTTGCGGAGCTCGGCTCGGCGGTGACGGTCGTGCCGGCCGAAACGGAGGCGGACGCCATCCTCGCGCTCGAGCCGGACGGAATCTTTCTCGCAAACGGCCCCGGCGATCCGGCAGCCACCGGGACTTACGCAACCGGGACCGTCCGCGCGCTCGTCGAGAGTGGCAAGCCGATTTTCGGCATATGCCTGGGCCACCAGATACTGGCACTGGCGCTTGGTGCGACCACGGCGAAAATGGCCATTGGCCATCGCGGAGCCAACCATCCGGTCAAGGACCTTGAGACGGGCAAGGTGGAAATCACCAGCCAGAATCACGGCTTCGCCGTATTGAGGGAAAGCCTGCCGCCGGGCGTGGTGGAGACGCACCGCTCCCTGTTCGATGGATCGGTAGAGGGGCTGCGCGCCGTTGGCCGGCCGATCTTCTCAGTGCAATACCACCCGGAGGCCTCCCCGGGCCCGAGAGACGCCCATTATCTCTTCCGGCGCTTCACAGACCTGATGGACGCCCATGCCTAAGCGCACCGATATCGGCTCCATCCTTATCGTTGGAGCCGGGCCCATCGTCATCGGCCAGGCCTGCGAGTTCGATTATTCCGGCACCCAGGCCTGCAAGGCGTTGAGGGAGGAGGGATACCGGATCATCCTGGTCAACTCCAACCCGGCCACGATCATGACCGACCCGGACCTGGCCGACGCGACCTATGTCGAGCCGATCACGCCGGAACTCGTCGAGCGGGTGATCGAGCGCGAGCGACCGGATGCGCTGCTCGCGACCATGGGCGGGCAAACGGCGCTGAACACGGCGATGGCGCTGGCCGACAACGGTGCGCTCGACCGGCACGGGGTCGAACTGATCGGCGCCGACCGGACGGTGATCGCGAAGGCCGAGGACCGGGAGCTGTTTCGCGAGGCGATGCACGAAATCGGCCTGGAAACGCCGCGCGGCGCGCTGGTGGGCGATATGGACGCCGCACGCCGCGCTATGCGTGAAATCGGCCTGCCGCTCATCATCCGTCCGTCCTTCACGCTCGGCGGCACGGGCGGCGGCGTCGCCTACAATCCGGAGGAGTTCGAGCGCATCGTCCAGGGCGGTCTCGACGCCTCGCCAGTCGGCGAGGTGCTGGTCGAGGAATCGGTTCTCGGCTGGAAGGAATACGAGATGGAGGTGGTCCGCGACCGGGCGGACAACTGCATCATCGTGTGCTCCATCGAGAATGTCGATCCGATGGGCGTGCATACCGGCGATTCGGTGACAGTCGCCCCGGCGCTGACGCTCACCGACAAGGAATACCAGATGCTGCGCGACGCCTCGATCGCTTGCCTGCGCAAGATCGGCGTCGATACCGGGGGCTCGAATGTCCAGTTCGCCGTCAATCCCGAGGACGGCCGGCTGGTCGTGATCGAGATGAATCCGCGGGTGTCGCGCTCGTCGGCGCTAGCATCGAAGGCGACGGGCTTCCCGATCGCCAAGGTCGCGGCAAAGCTGGCTGTCGGATACACGCTCGACGAGCTGCAGAACGACATCACGCGCACGACACCGGCCTCTTTCGAACCGGTCATCGACTATGTCGTCACCAAGATTCCCCGCTTCACATTCGAGAAGTTTCCGGGCGCGGAGCCCCTTCTCACCACCTCCATGAAGTCGGTCGGCGAGGCCATGGCCATCGGGCGTTGCTTTGCCGAATCGCTGCAAAAGGCGCTGCGCTCCATGGAAACGGGCCTGACCGGCCTCAACGAGATCGAAATTCCGGGCGCGCCGTCGGTGGACGACATCGTGCAGGTGCTGTCCGAGCCCCGGCCCGACCGCCTGCTGGTGATCGCCCAGGCCTTCCGCCACGGCCTCGACCGGGATCGTATCCGCCGGGCCTGCCAGTTCGACCCCTGGTTCCTGGAGCAGATCGAGGCGCTGGTCCGGGTCGAGGAGGAGTTGCGCGCCGTGGGCCTGCCAGACACTGCGCAGGGCCTGCAGGGGGTCAAGCGGCTGGGATTCTCGGATGCCCGGCTCGGGGAATTGACGGGTCTTGCGGAGGCCGATGTCGCCGCCCGCCGCCGGGCGCTCGGCCTCGCCCCTGTCTACAAGCGCATCGACACCTGCGCCGCCGAGTTCTCTTCCGCAACTCCCTACATGTACTCGACCTGGGAGGGTACGGGCCTCGCGCCCGCCGAGTGCGAGGCCGACCCGTCCGAACGTCGCAAGATCATGATTCTAGGCGGCGGCCCCAACCGCATCGGGCAGGGCATCGAGTTCGACTATTGCTGCGTTCACGCCGTCTTCGCTCTGCGCGAGGCGGGCTACGAGACCATCATGGTCAACTGCAATCCGGAAACCGTCTCGACCGATTACGACACGGCCGACCGGCTGTATTTCGAGCCGTTGACGGCCGAGGACGTCATCGAGATCGCCCGGGTTGAGGGCGCGCGTGGAGAGCTGGTCGGCGCCGTGGTGCAGTTCGGCGGCCAGACGCCGCTCAAGCTCGCCGCGGCGCTGGCGGATGCGGGCATCCCGATACTCGGCACGTCGCCGGACGCCATCGACCTCGCCGAGGATCGCGAGCGCTTCCAGGGCCTGCTTTCGGACCTCGGTCTCACACAGCCCGAAAACGGCGTTGCCGCCTCGGCCGGGGAAGCCGCCGCCATCGCCGGGCGGATCGGCTATCCGGTATTGCTGCGGCCTTCCTATGTGCTGGGCGGGCGGGCGATGGAGATCATCCACGACCGAAGCGCGCTCGACCGGTATATCCGGGTGGCGGTGGAGGTTTCGGGCACGAGCCCCGTGCTGGTGGACCGCTATCTGCGCGACGCGACCGAGGTCGATGTCGATGCGCTTTGCGACGGCCGGAAGGTGGTCGTCGCCGGCGTGATGCAGCATATCGAGGAAGCGGGCGTGCATTCCGGCGACTCGGCCTGCTCGCTCCCGCCGCACTCGCTCGTTCCCGAAACCGTGGCCGAGATCGAGCGCCAGACGGAGGCGCTGGCGCTGGCGCTCGGCGTTGTCGGCCTGATGAACGTGCAGTTCGCTGTCACGCACGGGCCGGAGGGCGACCGGATCTACATCCTCGAGGTGAACCCGCGCGCGAGCCGCACGGTCCCGTTTGTCGCCAAGGCCACGGGCGTGCCGGTCGCCAAGATCGCCGCGCGGCTGATGGCCGGCGAACCGCTCGCCGCCTTCTCGCGACCGCAGATGAGCGGGCATATCGCGGTCAAGGAAGCAGTCTTCCCCTTCGCGCGATTCCCGGGCGTGGACACGGTGCTCGGCCCGGAGATGAAATCCACGGGCGAGGTGATGGGCATCGACACGGATTTCGCCCGCGCCTTCGCCAAGGCCCAACTCGGCGCCGGCGTCACGCTGCCCGACGGCGGCACAGCCTTCGTGTCCGTGCGTGACAGCGACAAGGCGGGCGCGGTCGAGGTGGCCCGGATGTTGGCCGCCCGCGGCTTCCGGCTGATCGCGACGGGCGGCACGGCCCGGGTTCTGGAAGCCGAAGGCCTTGAGGTCCATGTGGTTAAGAAGGTGCTGGAGGGCCGGCCGCATATCGTGGACGCGATCAAGAGCGGCGAGGTGCAGTTGGTGATCAACACGACCGAAGGCGTGGCCGCGCACAGGGACAGCTACAGCCTGCGCCGCGAGACGCTGAACCGTCGCGTGCCCTACTTCACGACCCTTGCCGGAGCCCATGCGGCCGCCCGGGCCATCGCCGCGGTCGAGGCCACCCGCCTTGAAGTAGCCCCCTTGCAATCTTATTTTGAAGGGTCGTTCCGGCTCTGATTTGATGGTTTGCGCAAGGGAAGACGGGTGAGATGGACAAGGTGCCGATGACGCCTGAAGGCTACCGCCGGCTGGAGGAGGAATTGCGCCGCCTCCGGACCGTCGAGCGGCCGGCCGTCGTGCGCGCGATCGCCCAGGCGCGCGAGCACGGGGACCTGTCCGAGAATGCCGAATACCACGCCGCCCGCGACCGGCAGTCCTTCATCGAAGGGCGCATGGCCGAGCTTGAAGACAAGGTATCGCGGGCCGAGGTCATCGACCCGTCGCAGATTTCCGGCGACAAGGTCATGTTCAGCGCTCAGGTGACGGTCGTCGATGAGGAGAGCGACGAGGAAGCCTGCTACCGCATC
>JAJEAZ010000643.1 GCA_022824105.1 Alphaproteobacteria bacterium | reverse complement strand
TCCTCTGGCGCCAGGGGCTCTACCGGGACGCCGAGATACAGTCGATGCTCGACGTGCCGGACTTCATCGCCAAGGGCTGGCGGCTCTACGGCTGCGAGAGCTTCGTCAACGACGCCTCCGGCTCGCTCTGCGAGGTGGTGGGCCTGGGCGACCCGGAAGACCCGGTGCTGGAACGGCTGACCGGCCACAGCCTGATCGTCTATATCCGCGCCGACGCCGCCTTCGAGGAGACCCTGAAGGAGCGCGCCCGCACCCACCCCAAGCCGCTGTTCTACAATCCCGACTTCCTGATGCCGCGCCTTGAAGGCATGCCGGAGGACGGCGCGGGCATCGACCCGGTGGGCTTCGCGCGCCCGCTCTTCCCGGAGCTGCTGGCCTTCCGCCGGCCGCGCTATGAGCGCCTGGCCGGGCGGGGGCTGGCGCTGGAGACCGCGGACGTGTTCGCGAAGGGCGGGATTCCCGATGCCGACGGTTTCCTCGCCACCCTCTGGGAGCATGGCGGCGAGCGGCTGGACGGCTATGTCGAACTCTGCGAGCGGCGGCGGGCGGAAAGGAAGGGCGGCTGATGGCCATACGGCTTGCGGAGGGACTGCCGGCGGCGGCCGAGCTTGCGGAGGAGGGCGTGCCGCTCTTCTCCGACGACAGGCCGGCGCGCCGCGTGCTGCTGGTCAACCTCATGCCGGAGAAACAGAAGACCGAGCGGCAGATCGCCCGCAAGCTGGGCCTCGCCGGACCGGACATTGCGCTCTCGCTCGCGGTTCCCTCGCGCTACCGCGGCAAGAACGCCGACCCCGCGCATATGGGCGCCTTCTACGGAGGGCTCGAGGCGGCGGACGAGGCGGACGGCGTGATCCTGACCGGCGCGCCCATCGAGCTGCTCGATTTCGAGGCGGTCGATTACTGGGAGGAGATCGCGCATCTGCTGGACGGGCTGCGCGCCCGGAAGACGCCGCTGTTCACGCTCTGCTGGGCGGCGCAGGCGGCGCTCTACCGGTATCACGGCGTGCCCAAGCATGCGCTCGCGGAGAAGCGCTTCGGCGTGTTCGAGCACTGGATCGCCGCACCCGCGAGCGCCGCCGTCGCCGGGTTGGAGGGGCCGGTGGCGATGCCGGTCTCGCGCCATACCGAGACCCGGCGCGAGGACCTTGCGCGGGCCGGCGCGGGCCTCGACCTGCTGCTCGACCATGACGAGGCCAATGTCGGCGCGGTCTCGGAACCGGCGCTCGGCCATGTCCACGCGCTCAACCATTTCGAATATGAGGCGACAACGCTCGACGACGAATACAGGCGCGACCTCGGCCGCCGCGACGACGTGCCGGTGCCGAGGGCCTACTACCCGGACGACGATCCCGCAGAGCCGCCCGGAGACCGCTGGCGCGCCGCCGGGGAGCGCTTCTACGCCAACTGGGCTGCCATGCTGGCGCGGTAGGAGGGGGACCCCGTGAGCTACATCCTCTACAACCGCCCGGGCTCGGGCGGCTTCGTCGTCGAGGCGGCGCTCGCCCTGGCGGGGGCGCCGTTCGAGTTGATCGAGCTGGACTCGAAGGCCGGCACGCCCCTGCCGGAGAGCTTTCGCGCCACCAACCCCTGGGGCCAGCTGCCGACCCTGATCCTGCCGGACGGGTCGGTGATGACCGAGACCTCGGCAATCCTGATCCACCTGGCGCTGGCTTTCCCGGACAAGGGTTTGGCCCCGGCGCCCGGCACGCCGGCGCACGCGGCGTTCCTGCGCTGGACGGTGTTCGCCAATGTCAATCTTTACGAAGCGGTGCTCAGGCGCGGCTACCCGTTCCGCTTCACCGACGACCCGGAGGGACAGGATGCGGTGCGGACCGCCGCCATCCGCCGCATGGGCGAGGCGCTGGCCCTCATCGACGCGCACGTCGAGGGGCCGTTCCTGCTGGGCGAGGAGATGACGGTGGCGGACGTCTACATCGCCATGTTCCTCGTCTGGTATCGCGGCGATGTCGAACTGCCCCGCCTCGCCCGGATCCGGGATGCGGTCCGCGCCCACCCGGTCGTCCGCCCCATCTGGCGGCGCCACTACGGCAACCGGTAGGGGGCGGCGGTTTCCTTCGTCTCCCCGTGAGGTTCCTCCCGCGGGGGCTATCCACGCGCGGGCGCATCGCGCATGATCGGGGCGCATGCAACGCAACAGGGGAGCGGCGCCGATGGCGTTCTATGAGCTTCGCCGGTACACGGTCAGGCCCGGCAAGATGGAGGATTGGCTGGAGTTCATGGAGGGGACCATCATCCCGTTCCAGGTCTCCAAGGGGATGGTGATTACCGGGAGCTACCGGGGGGAGGAGGACGACTCCGTCTATTTCTGGACGCGCCGTTTCGAGAGCGAGGCGCAGCGCGAGGCGCTCTATGCGGCGGTCTATGAGAGCGATTTCTGGAAGAACGATGTGGCGCCCAAGGTGGTCGATCTCATCGACCGCGACCTCATCCAGGTGACCCGCGTGGTGCCGACCTCGCGCTCCGTCGCGCAGTAAGCGAAGCGAAAGGGGGAGGCCGTTCATCTCTCCCGGCGATTTGCGCCGCCGGTCAGTGACGATGCCCTTCGTGTATCGTTGCCATCAGTTCCGACATAGGGGCAAGCCTCAGACGGGAACGGCGCCCGGCTATCCGCGCGGCCGCCTCGCGGGCCGGACTGCGGTCGGGAGACAGCCCGTCCGACCGGGTAGCGACGAGACGTTCATCCGGTTCGACTCGGCCGAATAGTCGGGTTTCGTCGTTGTCATCCATCGCGCGACTCCCGCTTTCCGTTTGCCGGGCTATACGATGCGCTTCCATGGGCTGCAACCGGCACGATGCCTGCCCCTCAGCGGCCCTGTGCGCTGCCGCGTCTCAGCAGGGCGTCTAGGGAGACGGGGCCGGCGCCGCGCGCGATCGGGATGAGCAGCAGGAAGACCCAGAACAGCCGCTGGTCGAGGATCTTCGCGTCCGGCACATTGTCGAACCACATGCCGACCGTGGCCGCGTCCGCGCCGTGGCCCGCGATATCGACGAAGCTCATCACGAGGATGAAGCCG
>JAJEAZ010000629.1 GCA_022824105.1 Alphaproteobacteria bacterium | reverse complement strand
GGATGGCGGCCATGTCGTGGCCGAGGGCCTGCCGGAGGAGGTGGTCGCGCGCGGGGAAGGCCTGACGGCGCAATATCTCACCGGCCGGAAGCGGATCGAGATTCCGATGTTGCGGCGGCCCGGAAACGGGCGCCGGCTGGTCGTCGCGGGCGCGCGGGGCCACAACCTGCGGAACATCGACGCAGCGTTCCCGCTCGGCGTGTTCGCCTGCGTCACCGGCGTTTCCGGCGGCGGCAAGTCCACCCTGGTCGTGGAGACGCTCTACAAGGCGCTGGCGAGGCATCTCCACGGCGCGCGCGGCGCGGCCGCCCCGCACGACCGCATCGAGGGCGCCGACCTCATCGACAAGGTGATCGACATCGACCAGTCGCCGATCGGGCGCACGCCGCGCTCGAACCCGGCCACCTATACCGGCGCGTTCACGCCGATACGGGACTGGTTCACCGGCCTGCCGGAATCGAAGGCGCGCGGCTACAAGCCCGGGCGCTTCTCCTTCAACGTCAAGGGCGGGCGCTGCGAGACCTGCCAAGGCGACGGCGTCATCAAGATCGAGATGCACTTCCTGCCGGATGTCTATGTCGAGTGCGAGACCTGCAGGGGCCGGCGCTACAACCGCGAGACGCTGGAAGTGCGCTTCCGGGGCAAGTCCATCGCCGACGTGCTGGACCTCACGGTCGAGGAAGGCGTCGAGCTCTTCCGGGCGGTGCCCGGGGTTTACAACAAGCTGGAGACGCTGCGCCGGGTCGGGCTCGGCTACATCAGGATCGGCCAGCAGGCGACGACGCTCTCGGGCGGCGAGGCCCAGCGCGTCAAGCTCGCCAAGGAGCTCTCCCGGCGCTCGACCGGGCGCACGCTCTATATCCTCGACGAACCGACCACCGGCCTGCATTTCGAGGATGTGCGCAAGCTGCTGGAGGTGCTGCATGCGCTCGTGGACGCCGGCAACACGGTGATCGTCATCGAGCACAATCTGGAAGTCATCAAGACGGCGGACTGGATCGTCGATCTGGGGCCGGAGGGCGGCGCCGGCGGCGGGCGCATCGTGGCCGCCGGCACGCCGGAAGATGTGGCCGACGCGCCGGAAAGCCACACGGCGCGCTACCTCGCCGCCTCGCTCGGCCGGGCGGAGCGCCTCGCGGGATAGCGGTCAGCGGGGCCGCAGCGTTACCAGCGACAGCAGGCGGCCGTAGTCGGTCTCGCCCCGCAGGCAGGCGCGGCGGTAGCTGAAGAAGCGCGCTTCTTCGGCGCAGGTATCGGCCCGGGCGACCGAAACCGCCGCGAGGCCGGCCCGCTCCAGCCGCGCCGCGACATAGCCCGCGAGGTCGAAGCGGAAATGGCCCGCGCGCGCGGCGTGGACGAACCAGCGCCCGTTGTCCGGGTCGGCCGCCTCGAACGCCACCCGGAATTCGGGGCCGACCTCGTAGGACGCCTGCCCGATGCAGGGGCCGACCGCGGCCGCCGTCCGCCCTGCCCGCGCGCCCAGCTCTTCCATCCGCTCCAGCACTGCTTCGGCGATGCCGGCAAGCGCGCCGCGCCAGCCGGCATGGGCGGCCCCGACGACGCCCGCCTGCGCATCCGCGAACAGCACGGGCGCGCAGTCGGCCGTCAGGATGCCGAGCGCGAAACCCGGGCGGTCCGTCGCCATGCCGTCGGCTTTCAGGCCCCTGGGCGGCTCCGTCAGGATCGCGGCCTCGGCGCTGTGGACCTGGTGGAGCGTCGCCAGCCGGTCCGCGCCGACCGCCGCCAGCGCGCGCCTCCGGTTCTCGCTCACCGCATCGCGGTCGTCGCGGGAGCCGAAGCCGCAATTGAGGCCGGCATAGAGCCCCGTGCTGACGCCTCCCTCGCGCTCCAGAAAGGCATGCGCGACGCCTTCGAGGCCCGAAAGCGCTGTCCCCTCCATCATCCCCCTTCCCCGTCCAGAAAGCCCGCGGGCGCGGGCCCGCCGACGGGGGCGAAGGCCAGCACCCGGAAGAGCCGGCCCATCGCGTCCTCTCCGACCAGCCTGGCGAGCGCGTCTTCCTGGCCGCCGAGCCGGGCGGCGCGGGCCTCGATGCCGAGCCGCCGGAGCCATTCGCCCTGCGGAACCGGGCCCCAGACCGCCCCGCCCGCCTCGCGCGCGGCGCGCATCAGCGCTGCGAAATCCACATGCGCGCTCATATCCGCTTCACCCGGCCGGGACAACGGATCCGCCGGCTTGTGTTTCCTCACCGCCTGCAGGGTCGGCCGGCCCGGCGGCTCGACATAGCCGTAGTCGATCGCCAGCCCGTAGCCGGGACGGGCGGCGAGCGAGGCGGCCATGGCGGTTGCCGCCGGAGACATCTCGGCGATGTCGCCGTCCTCTCCCGCGCCGGCGCGGCGCAGGGCGGGAGTCGCGACGAACCGGAAGCCGTCGCCTTCCCGGTCCACCAGCCGCTCGTGCCAGCATCCGCCGATTCTCACGAACTGCCGGACCGGCAGGGCGTCGAAGAACTCGTTGGCGATCCAGATGCAGGGCCCGTCCGGAATCGTCTCGGGGCGGTCGTGCCAGACGGCGTCGAAGCCTTGCGCGCGCTGGAGGGAGCGCAGCGACGGCGAGGCCTCGACAAGGTGGACCTCGGGCCGGAATTCGGGTTCCAGCCGCGCGGCGCGCAGCGCATCCGCCATCAGCGCGCCGCGCCCGGGCCCGAGCTCGACCAGCCGGACATTCGCCGGTCGCCCCAGACGCTCCCACGCATCCACGCACCAGAGCCCCACGATCTCGCCGAACATCTGGCTGATTTCCGGCGCCGTGGTGAAGTCGCCGCCCCGCCCGAACGGGTCGTGGCCGGCATAGTAGGCGCCGTTGCTCAGCGCCATGAACTCGGCAAGCTGCATCGGGCCGTCGCGTTCGATGCGCCGGGCAAGGCGGTCGGCCAGGCTTTCGCTCACGGGCGGCGGGCCAGCAGCAAAAGGCCGGCAACCACCAGCGGCAGGGACAGGAGCTGCCCCATCGTGACCGGCCCCAGGATGAAGCCCAGATGCGCGTCCGGTTCGCGGAACAGTTCGCCCAGCGATCTCGCAAGCCCGTAGCCGAGCAGGAAGACCCCGGTCAGAACGCCGGGGCGCGCCCGCACCCGCTCCTGCGAGGCCAGCGCCAGCATGACCAGGCCGAGAGCCAAGCCCTCCAGCGCCGCCTGGTAGAGCTGGCTCGGGTGGCGCGGCAGCTGCGCCGGGTCGGAAGGAAAGACCATCGCCCAGGAGACGTCGGACGCCCGGCCGTAAAG
>JAJEAZ010000363.1 GCA_022824105.1 Alphaproteobacteria bacterium | reverse complement strand
CGGTATAGGACACCACCGCGCGGAGGGGGCGGCCCGCGTCCGCGGCCGTCGGCGTGTAGCGCGGCCCCGTCGCCTGCGGGATCGCCTGCCACTCTCCCGGACCCCGCCAGCGTTCCCATTGCACCGCCGGGGCCGGGGCGTCATCGGCGCGGTCCGGGTCGGACAGGCTCACCGTCACCGGCTCGCCGACGGCGGGACGCGACGGCTGCAACACCGCCCGGCCGGGCTCGTCGCGGTCCTGCACCCGGACGATGACGGCCATCGCATCGCCGTCCGCATCGGCGCGCCGCAGCGTCACCGCATAGCGGTTGTCGGCATCCGCATCGCCCGCCCTCTCGAAATCGGGCGGGGCGGCGAAGCGGAGCGCCCCCGCCTCGATCCGGAACCGGGCCGCGTCCGGCCCCGACAGTTGCCAGTCGTCCGAATGCGTGCCCGAATGCGGGTCGGCCGGCAGGCTCAGGACGCGGGCGACGGAGCCTTCCGGGTAGGCGATCTCCCGGGCGGCCTCAGGGCCGTCGGCGGCCAGGGCCGGGGCGCAGGGCAGCACCAGCAGCAGGGCTGCGGCCGCGCAGGCCGCGCCGGAGAAGGATGTGCGGAAGGAGGAAGGCGGCCGGCGGGCGGAACCCGTGCCGGCGGAGGGGGAGGCGTCAGGCCGGGATGATGGCCCCTTCCGGCAGCGCGGCCATGCCGCCGAGGTCATGGCCGGAGCGCAGACCCAGGCGGGGCTGACCGGCTGACCGGCTGACCGGCTGACCGGCTGACCGGCTGACCGGCTGACCGGCTGACCGGCTGACCGGCTGACCGGCTGACCGGCTGATTATACCGAGAGCCTCAGGACCCCTTGTCAAGCCCCCGGCCGAAAAAATTCTGCCGCCTCGAGCGCGCAGGTCGAGCGACAGCGCGGACGCCGCGGCGCGGGTCGGAACCTGCCTGTCCTCCACCTTGTCCATCGCATTGCCCCCGAGGTTCCCGTCCGCTACGCGGGGCGTACAAACACATCCGCCCGCCGAACGTCGCCCATCAAACCGCTGCGATCATTAGCGCAATTCCGGCGGCAATGAAAGCGCCGCGCAATTTTTCTGACCGGCGCACGGACAGGGGTGAACGCCCGGCCGGACGATCCGTCGTCGCGGCGATCCGCGCGGTTGCCGCCATCGGCCGCCCGACCGCGTGAGTTGCCCGCGGTATCCGATGACGGGGCGATCGATCGAAGCCCGCTTCCCCATGCCTGGCCGTCGCCGGAGACGACAGAGGCCGACCGTGACCGACCGCCCTTTGAAACCTGACGATTCCCCAGCGATTCCCAACGACCTTCCTTCGCAAGGCGCCGACTGCCGAAAATACCGTGGCTCTCGGGAGTTTCCCCCGTTGCAGGCGACCCGGAGGGCGTCGGCGACGCTCGGGTGCCGGGTAGGCGAGGTCGTTGCCGAGCCTCGCCCCCCACAGATCCGGATGTGCCCGCATTAGAGCGTCCGGTTCCTCACACGTCAGTTTCGCTCAAGTGGCGTAAATCGACCGCGTGACCTTGGCCGTTGGCAGGGGATAGCGAGCGAGGATGGCGCTGAATCTTCCCCACACGACCCACCCGGAGCGGTGTCGCCGACCAAGCCAGTATCGCCAGCTTTTGACAACCAGGTCCCGGAACCGGGACAACTGTTTGCTGTTGCCTGTTACGCCGTAGTAGGCGCAGTGGCCCCGGATCACGCTGGCAAGATGCCGCTGCTGCTGCTCAAGCGGCTGGTGGCGGTGCGTCTTGCACCACTCCCATACCGACTTGGCGGCCCGCGCAAAGCGCGTCTTGGCAGTGTATCGCCGCACGACCGGGTGCCCCTTCTGCGACTTCCCCCACATGTGGCGAAATCCGAGGAACTCGAACCGGTTGTGCGTGTCATGTCCACTACCAATGCTGTGCCGGAAGTCCACGAACCGCGTCTTGGTCGGATGGAGCGTCAGCCCGTACTTCGCAAGACGTTTGCCCAGAACGGCGAAGACACGCTCTCCGTCCCGACGGTTCTTGAAGGCGATGACAAAGTCATCCGCGTAGCGCACCAGCCGGCAGGCCCCCACGCGAGGTTGCACCGCCTCCTCCATCCACACGTCCAGCACATGGTGCAGGAAAATGTTGGAGAGAATCGGCGACGCAACACCGCCCTGGGGAGCGCCCGTTTCGGAACGTCGCAGGACGCCCTTGTCGAGCACGCCAGCCTTCAGCCATTTGTCGATCATGCGGCGGATTACGCCGTCCTTGATCCGCAGGTCGAGAAAGTCCCGGAGGTGCTTGTGGTCGATGCGATCGAAACAGGATTCGATGTCCGCGTCGATCACCCATCGCAGGCTTTGCTTGCCCAACCCCGTCCGCAAGTCGCTGAGCGCGTCATGGGCGGTTCGGCCCGGACGGAAGCCGTACGAGCACGGCAGAAAGTCCGTCTCGTAGATCGGTTCCAGGACCATCACGATGGCTCGCTGCGCCACCTTGTCTTCCAGGGTCGGTATGCCCAGTGGCCGCTGCCGCCCATCCGGTTTCGGGATGTAGTGACGGCGGACCGGCGGGGCGCGGTAGCTGCCGGATTTGATCCGGTTCATGAGGTCCAGAAGGTTGGCCTCAAGCTCCTTCTCGTATTCGGCTGCCGTCACGCCGTCCACGCCCGTCGCCCCATCCTTCCGGGTAAGGCTCCAGGCTCTGTGCATCCAATCGCGGTCGATGTGGTGGTGCAGTGTGGTGAACACCATGTCCGGGCAGGCTCTCGCCTGCTCGGCTATCCGAGCTTGTTTCGTTGACACGTTGTCGAAGCGCGGCGTCTTCACGTGTTTCCCTCCTTCGGTTCTGTCCATGTGACGCCTCGCTTCCCTCCAGCGGGTCCCGATGGCCACGGTTCCCCGCCTTCGCCGGTACTATCAAGGCGCTACGACTCCCGGCCCCGCATCCCTCGGGCTTATTGATTTCGCCGTTCGGTACCGTGCGCTCCTGCTTCGTTCGTGCTGTCGCTTGCGCGCTCCCGGCACGGTTGCAGGACCCGTGTCGGGCCAGGGTCTTGATTGATCGTGCTGGCCATTCCCCTTCCAGCATTGCTCACACACGGACGGAACCGGGCCTCCCAGGTTCCCTGGTGAACCATCCTGTGGCTCTGCGACATTCCCAACAGACCCCGGCCGGCCCGGTCCACCTCGCCTGTAGCGGTGTTCCCGGCGCGGCCCCCGCTCCCGAAATCACGAAGGCGCCGACATTGTCATTTTCGGGATTCACTAGCGTCGCTTCACCACCTGCTGTGTACGCTTCACGACGCGCGTCGCCACGCGCCATGCAACACTCGCTTCCGGCTGGCTGGCTGGCCTTTGCCGGGCGGGAGTCGAACCCGCTGGCTCACGGTGAAAGGTTTCAGATCATCTCATCCTCCTTTCCAGGACTTCGCCTGGCGCGATTCGGGCCTGAAGGTCCGCGTCTGCAGACATCACTTTAGAGCTGCCCATACAAAGGACCGAACCATGGATAATCGGATACCGGTGAGCGCCAGATTGTGAGCCATGCCCACTGTTTCTAGGCGATCATCCCAAGGACTTCCAAAAACTTCGACTCAACATAAACATTGAGAGATCTGGAATGCAAGTGCTCCCCAAGACCTACCCCCTTTCGAAATGGTCGAACTTCATCACTCGTCGCCACCTTGTTCGGCTAGCAGCGCTTGCAGTTCGCGTTCCGCTTGAATGAGGGCTGCCTTGGCCTTCAGCAATTCCGTTTCTGCTTGAAGCTCTCGAAGCTCCTCTCCTTTTCCAATTTCCCGCACTTCCTCCAATGTTTTTGCAGTTTTTGCTAATGCTTCCACTAAGCCTTCAGCCTGGGCGCTTGTAGAAAATTCAAATTTTGTCAAACTTCCATTTGGTTGAAACTCTGCCACAATTGTGTTATTGTCAAATAGTTGATTTTCCAACGGTAAAGCAATGTGAACACCCCCCTGAGGCAGTCGCACCCCTTTCGAACTGACCCTGCGCGCTTCCCCGCACGCATTGTCGTTTCCGGGGTTGACAGACCCCGCACTGACTTTCAACGTAGCGTGAGCCGGCATACGGAACATCAGGTGATTCTCTGGATTGGTTCGAGTATCCTTGAGAGGGCTTCCTATCCCTGTGGGTGCCTCGAGTGATGCGGACAGACAAACCAAGGGTAATGTTGCAGTGTCGTCAGCATCGTCAATTTCAAACAGCTTATGTTGCCCGATAGAATCCATACGAAAACTCTCACTATCGTTAAGCTTTGACGGTGTCCAAAAAATCTCCTGCCTAAATGATGTTGCGGCAAGATATGACGCGAATGCGGACTTGTTGGCACGCAAATCTGCATTCAACGACCGTAAGAGGTTGTGATCCGGTGTCTCTACAGAAGAAGCCTCCAGTATCTTTTTCTCAAGTTTCTTGATCTGCTGTGTCAATCTCCCTCTTTGGATCAAAGAGTTAGATGCAGCCGCACTGCATTGAGATTGTGGTGGTAATTGTATGCCCGGGGCTGTGGTCATAATCGAAGGCGCAGCTACTGATCCGGCAAATTCAAGCGCCGAAGTGATAATAGTGCTTGTTCGATCTTCTACAGACCCATTGATCGATTGCAGTGTGCCGTTCTTATACAAGGATATAGACAACTTTGTTTGCTTTGTTGGGGCATCAAGTTTGGTATAATCTATAAGGTAGGGATGCGCGTCATCCGGCACGTATCGCTCGGTGACCTGAACTGCAAGTTTAATTAGAGGGTCAAGATTTCTACGACATGAAATCAGAGTCCAAGTTGCCTCCATTTCGAATCTCAAAATAGGCAGATAGTAGACGATTCCCTTAATGGGCTGTGACGGCTTGCCATTCCTCGATACAGCTTGATCAGATTCGATTTTGGCTTTGTCACTCACCTCAAGCTGAGTCGAACATCCTCCCAATCCATAAACAGTAACAATCCCAGCTGCAATTGCACAGAGAGTTCGGACGAACCTCCTCGGAAATGTCTGATAACGTCTAGACAATTGTCGCAAGTAAAGTTCGGCGTGGTACATCAGCCCGTTCCTTGAAAGTCTCATAGATGCGTCAACTTGGTGTGGCATGGGATTTTTCCTTACCGCGACGCCCCGCTCTTGGTGTGCCTATCACACAGTCGATCGTCGGCGTACAGGGTTCCCCTTGAATCTCTCTTCCTGCTGCTATTGTTGTGCCTGTGGGTATGCGGTCAAGGCTCGAAGATATCCACAGGCGTGTCGCTCCGGTAGGCCTCGGCCGGCGTCCGTCCGGCGAGCGCCGAGTGAGGTCTCTGGGTGTTGTAAAAGCCGGCCCACTCGGCGATGACGCGCCGGGTGGTAAAGCCGTCGGCGATCTCGTGCAGGTAGACCGCCTCGTATTTGAGCGAGCGCCACAGCCGCTTGATGAAGATGTTGTCCATGCACCGGCCGCGGCCGTCCATCAAGATGCGGATGCCGGCCTCCCGCAGGCGTCCGGTGAAGGCGAAGCCAGTGAACTGGCTGCCTTGGTCGGTGTTGAAGGTCTCCGGCGTGCCGTAGCGCGCCAGGGCCTTCTCCAGCGTCTCCACGCTCTCGCCCTTCTCCTACCAAACGAGCCCGATCCCGTATCGCTCCAAGGCATTTACCAATTCTGCATGATCCTGCAACAATCCGGTTTCGGGGGAGGCAAGTTTTTTCGCGGAGCGATCAAACACGGCGTAGACATCCTCCCCTGTGAGGCGGGAGGCGTAGACGATACCATCGACGTCGACGTGATCCGCATGGATGGCCTTCGCAAAAGCCCGGCCTGCCGCGTGGTTCCTGGCATTCACCGCATCGGTCGGCGCGCCAATTCGGGTACAGCCGTCTCCGCGCAGATCCAGCAGCGTCAAGGTCTCCCCCGCCTGCATGGAAATCCGCGCCCAGACCCGCGCCGTGATTTCTCTCACTGCAACCTCGCAGTTTCGGCGTCCTGTGAACCTGTCCCTCACCACCGTCTCGACGAACGCTGTGGCGAATTCCGGCGCCGTGTAGAGCACCGTGAAGCCGCCGTTGCGGGTGCAGAACCGCGAATCGGCCGGGGTCGTCCCGAGCGGGTCCGACCGATGACGGCGCGCCATGATCCTGTAACTCGCAGGCATGGGCGCCGTTACTAGGAGGGGCGCGATCCGGCTTCTGCGATAGGGGCCTTCGTTCATGTGAACGTGGCGCCGAAGCCGGGCGCCGCGTCCAGCACTTCGTCGATACGGCCGTCCTTGAGCAAATCGAGCGGCAGCGCGACCGTGTCTTCAAACGCCCATTCCTGTGTCAGGAACGTCCAGGCCAGTTCGGGATCTCCGACCGCGTCCACAACATCCTTGAGAGCCGGAACAACCCGCCCGGCGCCGAGAATCTGCCCCGCCGGAATACGCAAACCGCGCTTCGTGGTCTTCCACGCAATGAGCCTTGCCATCCTCGCCCACTCATAGACCGTCGTGCGGGACACTTCGAGCCGCGCCGCGGCCTCGGACACGCCGAGAATTTTCTCATCGTCGCTCCGCCGGACCACGAACGGCCGCAGCCGCTCCGGCACGTCCGCAACGTCCTCGACTTCCCGCTGGGCGGCGACCGCTTCCAGTGCAGCAGCGACAGCTGCGCGCGCCTCGCGTGGATGACTACGAACGAATTTCCTGGCGGCACCCGACAGCACCGGGAATTCTTCAAGAAGAAGTCCCATCGCCGTACTCGCCGATCCGCTCACCCTGGCCATTTCAACCCCGTCTCCGCTTCATCATCGACGCCACGATTGCACGGAATGACCAGTTTGTAAACTACACCGCCGTCCCGGCCGGAATGGTTGGTAAACGCGGAGGCCCGCGCAAGGTTCGAACGCGATCGCCAGACACGGTGCCGCACGCATGTCGATTTCAGCCCCTTCATTTGCTGGCCTGTCGGTCGCGACCCCAAAAAGTACCCTCAAATGCTGTAGTCGTGCGGTTGGGTTCGGCGTGCGGCGCGACAGACAGGGTGAGGCCGGCGAACGAACGGTATGAGACGGAGGGCCGATGGGCAGCGCGGACAAGACCTCCTTGCGGGTCTTGTCCTCGGCATCCCGCTGTTAGCGGACATTCGCCACGACAGACACTCTCCGCGAACTGGACGAACGGCATTCGGCACCGTATAGGTCCATGCGAAGGCTCGCGCACGAAGTGTTTCGCAAGGAGATATCAAGGTGGGTTCGAGGCTCGAAAATGGAAATCTGTTGCCACGCGCCGCCAAGGTCCGTCCTGATTTTGAAAAAATCTGCATTCGGTTTGATGACGGAATCGATTGCGACCATATAGATGTGTGGTTATCCTATTGAAACTATGGAAGAAATATAGTTTTCCATATACTTGTTCCGGGGCCCAGGGCCACAGGCCAAGGCCGTGCCGGGCGACTCTGGGCCCCGGATCGGGGTCCGGGGCGACACCGGAAGCGGCCGGACGCCAGAAAGACTGTAGCGAATTGAGATCGAACCCATGACTGCAGAAACCGAGACCGTCGTCGTCGAAACCCGTGACCGGCCTGACGGCGTGCGCGTCGTGACGCTGAACAACCCGCCGGTCAACGCGATCAGCTCGGGCATGCGCCGGCAGCTGCGCGATGCCATGCTGGCGATCGACGCTGACGCTTCGGTCAAGGGCGTCGTCGTCACCGGGGCCGGCCGGGCCTTCGTCGCCGGCGCCGACATCCGCGAGTTCGGCAAGCCGAACCCGCCGGGCGCGCCGAGCCTCGCCGCGGCGGTCCACGCCATCGAGGATTGCAGCAAGACCGTGGTGGCCGCGGTCAACGGCGCGGCGGCCGGCGGCGGGCTGGAGGTCGCGCTGGGCTGCCATTACCGGGTCGCCGGCCCGAAGGCGCGGCTCGGCCTGCCGGAAGTCAATCTCGGCACGATTCCGGGCGCGACCGGCACCCAGCGGCTGCCGCGCGTTACCGGCCTCAAGACGGCGCTCGACATGATCGTCGGCGGCGATCTCGTTTCGGCCAAGCGGGCCCTGGACCTCGGCATCGTCGAAGCGATCGAGGACGATCCGGTCGAGGCCGCGGCGGCGATCGCGCTGGCCCGGCCGCCGAAGAAGCTGCGCGAGGACGATTCGAAAATCGGCGGGATTCCGGACGGCTTCTTCGACGACTACAAGAAAGGCATGGCCCGGCGCTGGCGCGGCTTCGAGGCGCGCTTCAAAGCCGTCGACGCGGTCGCCAAGATCGTCCTGCCCTACGACGAGGCGGTGGAGGCGGAGCGGGCCGTGTTCCGCGAATGCCAGGGCACGCCGGAAGCCCGCGCCATGCGCCACGTCTTCTTCTCCGACCGCCAGGCGGCGCGCCATCCCTCGATCCCGAAGGACACGCCGGCCGGCACCGTCGAGAAGGCCGCCGTCATCGGCTGCGGCACCATGGGCGGCGGCATCGCGATGAATTTCGCCAACGCCGGCATCCCGGTGACGGTGCTGGAGACGAGCGAAGAAGCGCTGGAGAAGGGCCTGGAAGTCGTCGCCGGCAACTACGCCGCGACCGTCTCCCGCGGCCGGCTGAGCCAGGAGGCGATGGACCGGCGCATGGCGCTGATCTCCGGCGCTTCGGACTACGCCGCCATCGCCGACGCCGACATCGTCATCGAGGCGGTGTTCGAGAATATGGACATCAAGAAACAGGTGTTCGGCACGCTGGACGACGTCTGCAAGGACGGCGCCGTGCTGGCGACCAACACCTCGACCCTCGATGTCGACGAGATCGCCGCCGCCACGTCGCGGCCCGAGGCGGTGGTCGGCATGCATTTCTTCAGCCCGGCCAACGTCATGCGGCTGATCGAGATCGTGCGCGGCGCGAAAACCGCCGACGAAACCGCGCAGACGGCGATGAAGCTGTCGCCGCGGATAGGCAAGGTCGGCGTGATGTGCGGCGTGTGCGACGGCTTCGTCGGCAACCGCATGCTCTACCAGTACAGCCGGCAGGCCAACTTCCTGATCGAGGAGGGCGCGCTGCCCCAGGATGTCGACCGGGTGATCTACGATTTCGGCCTGCCGATGGGGCCGTTCGCCATGAGCGACCTCGCCGGCGTCGATGTCGGCTATCTGGTGCGCCAGGAGCGGCTCAAGAAATACGGCCGGACCAACAGGCGCGAATCGACCGTCGCCGACTCGATCTACCATCTCGGCCGCTACGGCCAGAAGACCCGCAAGGGCTGGTACGACTACGAGCCGGGCAGCCGGACGCCGAAGCCCAACGCCGAGGTGACGGCGCTGATCGAGCAGGCGTCGGCCGATCTCGGCATCGAACGGCGGGAGATTTCCGACGACGAGATCCTCGAGCGCTGCATGTATCCGCTGATCAACGAGGGCGCGAAGCTGCTCGCCGAAGGCATCGCCGCCCGGCCGCTCGATATCGACCTGATCTGGATCTACGGCTACGGCTTCCCGCGCTACCGCGGCGGCCCGATGCACTGGGCGGACGAGATCAGCCCGGCGCACGTCCTGGAGCGGCTGGAGCATTACGCCCGGACCAGCGATCCCGACTGGCTGGAGCCGGCGCCGCTGCTGCGCGAGGTCGCCGGGCAGGGGACGACCTTCCGCGACTGGGCGGCGGCGCGCTGAGCCGTCCGGAACAGGCGGCCGCTGCGGCGGTGCGAGCGGCCTTGACGGCGCTGATCGGAACATTATATGAACGAAAGCCGGCATGGCGGCGGGCGCCGGCGGATCGCCCGGCCTCCGTTCAGCCGGACCGCCGCGTTCCGGAGGGGCGAAGAAGCGATCGATGGGCCGGTCGGTTATTTGATGCAAGGCGTTGAAAAATAAAGAAAGCAAGAATTTCTGTATACAGAATACAGAAATTCAGCGCCTTTTCCGCCCTTCCGCCCGGAACGACGGGGGGATGCGATGCGGCCTGCCGGACCTGACCGGACCCGACATATCCTGACATATCCTGACATATCCTGACGCCCGCCACCGGCCGGACATACCCGGACCTGACGGAACCTGACAAATCCTGACAAATCCTGACAAATCCTGACACCATATGCCTCCTCGTTTGTCCCTTCTGGTCCCCTCCTGCCCGGACAATCGGGGACAGACAAGCAAGCGGTCCCGAGAAGCCCTGCCAGCCCTCCCGGCAGATCCGCTGAGAGAGAAGGACTCGGCCATGGACCGTCATGCGCGCATTCTTATGGACGTTCATCCGGGGCTCGCTTCTCGGTTCGCTGACAGGCTTTCGTCACCCATCAGCTTCCGAGATCAGTCCCGGATGGGACACCCTATTGAGAGATCACGTCTAGCCGCCGATGAGCATATCGAAGCATCGCAATATCCGATTGCGGCCTCGGTGTATCGTATCGAAGTCGCCGCCAAGGTTGCGAGCCGGGCGAAGTCTTCCGGTTTCATCCCTTCCTGTAGAAGGACTATCCGATGAGCGGGACCTCCAGACCCCGGATCCTCGTCCTCGGCGCGACCGGCAAGGTCGGCGGCGCCGTCCTGCGCCATCTGGCGGAGCGCAACGACATCGCCGTGCGCGCCGCCTGCCGGACCGAGGACGCGCGGAACAGGCTGCAGGGCCTCGCGCAGGAATTCGTTCGCTTCGATTTCGATGAACCCGACAGCTACGGCGCCGCGCTGGACGGAGTCGACCGGCTGTTCCTTCTCACCGGCTACAGCGTCGACATGCTGCATCACAGCAAGTTTCTGATCGACCGCGCCGCTGCCGCCGGCGTCGCCCATGCCGTGCATCTGGGCACCCATGCACCGGACGACACCGCGTTCAGGCACCATGCCTGGCATCAGCTGATCGAGCGCTACATCGAGTGGCGGGGCCTCGCTTTCACCCATCTGCGGCCCGCGATGTTCATGGTCAACATCCTCGACTATGCGCGGGCCAACAGGGACCGGCCCGGCGTACTGGTGCACTACACCGGCGCAGCGCGCGTCGCGTGGGTCGATATCGAGGATATCGGCGCGGCGGCAGCACGGATTCTGGGTGAGCCCCAGGAACATCGGGGCCGGACCTATTTTCTCGATTCCGAAGCGATTTCGATGTCAGAGGTCGCTGCGATCCTGCAGGCCGAAACCGGGCAGGATTGGCAGTTCGAGCATCGCGACGCGGCCGAACTGACGCCGCGGCTGCTGGCCGCCGGACGCGAAGCGACCTATGCCGGTTCGGGGGTCGCGTATTTTCAGGCCGTCGCCGCCGGACGCGCGCCGGATGCGGACAGAACGCACGGCACGCTGAAGCGGCTGATCGGCCGCGACCCAACCCGCTGGGCCGATTTCGCCAAGCGTCATCGCGCCGAGTTCCTCCGTTGAAAGAGTTGGAGTGCCTTCAGGCGCGACGGGGCCAATTCAAACAGATACCGCGCTTCTCAGGACGCCGCACCGGCGAACGCGGGCTGCTGCCGCAGGAATTCGCCGATCCGTTCGAGGGCGTCGCGCGCTTCGGGAACGGCCGGGGCGAACCGATGCCAGACATGCGGCATCTCCGGCCATACTTCGAGCCGGACATCGAGGCCGCAGGAGCGCGCCCGTTCCGCCAGCAGCAGGCTGTCGCCCTTGACATAGTCGGCCTCGCCGGTCTGGACGAGCAGCGGCGGCAGGCCGGCGAGATCGGCATGGACCGGCGACGCCCATTCATGGCGCGGGTCCCCGGGCGGCGGCACATAGAGCCGTGCGGCATCGCGCATCCGGCCGTAGGTTTGCAGGAATTCCGACGACGCTTCGTCGAGATCGAGCATGGCCGAGATCAGCACCCCCGCATCGGGCATCGGCGCCGCGTCGCTCCGGGCGCGCAACATGACGGCCATCGCAAGCGCGCCGCCGGACGAATCGCCTGCGGTCGCGACGCTCTGCGCGGGCGAGGCTCCGTCCGGTCCGTGGCGCCGCGTCCAGCGATACGCGGCATAGGCGTCGTCGACCGCGGCCGGAAACGGATGTTCCGGTGCGCGCCGGTAGTCGACGAACAGCACCGGCGCCGCGCTCGCTTCCGCCAGCCAGGCGCAGATGGTGCAGTGGGTTTCCCAGCGGCCGGTGATGTAGCCGCCGCCGTGAAAATACACGATCCTGCGCGCCGCCGCGCCGTTTCGCGGAATCGCCCATTTGGCCGCGACGCCGCCGGCATCGACGTCGCGAAAGGCCATACCTTCCGGATAGACCGGTTCTGCCTCCAGTTCGGCGGCGCGCGCCGCCGCGACCGAGAACCGGTCGTCGCGCATCCCCGAGTCCTGGCGTTTCCGCTTGAGCCGCTCCATCGCGGCCGAGAGTTCGGGTGAAACCATCTGAATCGCTCCCCGGCCGGTACAGGCATGTCGGCGGCGCGCCGGCGCGGTTCCCCGCCGCGTCCCGGCGGCAGACTCCAGCTCGCAGCGATGGACCTTGCTCTAAATATCAGAAAAATTGCCAACATGCAGGCAGACTGTATACCCTGATCCCGATCGACCAGACGCATCGGACCGAGCCGGACGACCAGCCCATGAGCGAAAATCTGCCAGCCACGATGAAGGCGGCGGCAATCGTCGCAACGGCGGACCGACCGACGCTGGAAATCGTCGATATCCCCGTTCCGGCACCAGGAGAGGGCCAGATGCTGGTCCGTGTCCGGGCATCCGGGCTCAACCGGGCCGACCTCAGCCGCGCCCAGGCCCATTTCAAGGTCGAAGGACCGGTCATCGCCGGTCTCGAGGTGGCGGGCGATGTCGTTGCGACCGGCGCCGGCGTCGGGGCCTTCGCGCCCGGCGACCGGATCGCCGCCATGGCGCCCGGCGGCTATGCCGAGTTCGCGCTGGCCGACGAGGCGGCGGCGATCGGCATTCCGGATACCATCGACTATGTCGAGGCCGCAGCCCTGCCGGTCTGGTACCAGACGGCGCACGATGCGCTGGCGACCGCCGGCAGGCTCGAAACCGGGCAATCGGTGCTGGTGACGGCGGCGGCTTCGGGGATCGGGATTGCCGCGGCGCAGTGCGCGCGCGTGCTTGGTGCGGCGCCGATCCTCGGCTCGGCCCGGCCGGGGCCGCGCCCGGCGGCGTTCCGGGCGCTGCCGTGGGATGCCCTGGTCGGCGCTTCGCCGGACGACCTCACGACCGGGGTGCTCGAGGCGACCGGGGGCCGCGGCGCCGATGTCGTCATCGACATGGTCGGGGCCGGCATCCTGGACGCGCTTCTGGATGCAACGGCGCTGGGCGGCCGGATCGTGTCCGTCGGACGTCTCGGCAGTTTCCACGACACCGTCGACATGGACAAGCTGGCGCTGCGGCGGATTTCGCTGATCGGCGTCACCTTCCGGACGCGCGACCGCGAACAGAAGCGCGCCGTCCGCGACGCGATGCTGCGGGACCTGATGCCGGCCATCGAGGCCGGCCGGCTCCGGCCGGTCGTCGACGGCACCTTTCCGCTTGCCGACGTGCTGGCTGCACAGCAGAAGATGGCGGAAAACCGGCACTTCGGAAAAATCGTCCTGACGACGGACTGAGATCGGCGGCGCGCCCGGAGCGACCGGAAGGACCATCGAGAGCCGTGTTTCCCATAGATTTCGTCCGCCGCACGGCCCGTTACACGCCCGACGCACCGGCCGCCGGCGACGGCGAGACGGTCTGGTCGTACCGGAAACTGATGGCCGAGGTCGACGCCATGGCCGCCGCCCTGCAGGATCGCGCCGGCACGGACCGTCCGGTGGTTGCGGTCTGCGGCAACAACACGCTGTCGCACTGCACGACCGTCCTCGCCGTTCATGCCGCCGGCGGGATTATCGTCCCGATCAACGCCCGGAGTTCGGCATCCGATGTCGGCGCACAGATCGCCCGGGTCGGGCCGCACCTCATCTATACCGAGCCGGACATGGCGCCTCTGTTCGCTGAAACCGCGCTGCCGGTCATCGGCGGGACGCCGGGCATCGGCACGGACGGAGACGCGGTGGCGCTGCGGGCCGAATTTGCCGGGCGCCGCCCTTCCTGGCCCGCCGTCGCCATGGACGACGTCAACGGGATCAAGTTCACCGGCGGGACGTCCGGCGTTCCCAAGGCGGTCGAGCAGAGTTTCCGCTGCGTCACGACGCTGATTGCGACCATGCTGGCCTGCTTCGGCTTCGACGAAGGCGACCGCCATCTCTGCGTGGCGCCGATCAGCCACGGCGCCGGAACCTTCCTGATCCCGATTCTGGCGACCGGCGGCCTGAACCGCCTGGTTGCCGAACCCGCGCCCGGCCATGTCCTGGCGCTTCTGGAAAGCGGCGAAGGAACCACCACTTTCCTGCCGCCGACCTCGATCTATGCGATCATGGACGCGGCGGGCGGGCGGCGGCCGGCCTTCCCGCAACTGCGGCACGTCATCTACGGCGCGGCGCCGATGCCCGAAGAGAAGGTCCGGGAAGCGCGGGCGTTCTTTCGCGGCAAGCTCGAAGCCGTCTACGGCCAGACCGAGATGCCGGTTGTGATGTCGATTCTGCGCGCCGGCGAACTGACGGACGACCGGTATCTGGCTTCGGCCGGGCGGGTCACGCCGTTCTGCCGGGTCGAGGCCATGGACCGCGATGGCGAGATCCTGCCGCCGGGAGAGATCGGCGAGATCGTCGGGCGCGGGCCGCTGACGATGAACGGCTATTTCGGCATGCCCGACGAAACCGCCCGGACCGTCGTCGACGGCTGGCTCCATACCGGCGATGTCGGCTATATCGACGAACGCGGTTTCGTGTTTCTGAAGGACCGTCTGCGCGACGTCATTATCTCGGGCGGGTTCAACGTCTACCCGATCGAGGTCGAGAATGCGCTGGTGGGTCATCCGGCGGTGCGCGAGTGCGTGGTGTTTTCCGCGCCCGACCCGAAGTGGGGCGAGCGGGTCGAGGCGGCGCTGGAGCTTCACGACGGCGCGGCGGCGACGGCGGACGAGATCGTCGCTTTCGTCCGGGAGCGGATCGGCCCGGTCAAGGCGCCGAAAACCGTCCACATCGCCGGCGAGCTGCCGCGCAGCCCGATCGGCAAGGTCTTGCGCAAGGACGCTCGGGCCTGGGCGCTGGCAAGGGAGCGTTCGTCATGACCGGAGCCCATATCGCAGGCATTGCGGTGACCGAACTCGGCCGGCTGACCGGCCGGACCGTGCGCGATATGGCGGAGGAAGTCGTCCGCGGCGCGCTTGCCGATGCCGGCCTGGAGACCGGCGATATCGAGGCCGCCTGGTTTTCCAACACCCGCCAGGCGCTGATGGAAGGCCAGAACTCGATCCGCGGTCAGGTCGCCCTGCGCGATCTCGGCCTGCCCGGAATCCCCATAACCAACATCGAGAATGCCTGCGCGTCTTCGACGGCCGGCGTGTGGAGTGCGATTGCCGCCATCGACGCCGGAATGTGCGACGTCGCCCTCGTCGTCGGATCGGAAAAGATGATCTACCCGGAAAAATCCAAGGAAGAGATTTTCCGGACCTTTCTGGGTGGGACAGACATCTCGCGCATCGACGAGGCGCGGGCGGTCTTCGACAGACTGGCCGGGGAGCGGGAACCGGGCGCTACGAGCGACAGCGGCGCCCATACGTTCTTCATGGACATGTATGCCGCAATGGCCAAGCACCATATGCGGACGTTCGGCACCACGCAGCGCCAGATCGCCTGCGTCGCCGCCAAGAATCACGGTCACAGCGTCCATAATCCGGTGGCGCAGTACCGTCATGCGATGACGGTCGAGGACGTACTGGCGGACCGGGAGGTGACCTTTCCGTTGACCCGCTCGATGTGCGCGCCGGTAAGCGACGGCGCCGCAGCGGCGGTCATCGTCAGCGACCGGCGGGTCAGGGCCAACCCGAGCCGGCGCACGGTCAGGATTCGCGCCTGCGCCATGAAAAGCGGCTCCGACCGCGCGCCGGAGGACTACGACCGGCAGGTCGGCCGGCGTGCGGCACGCGCCGCTTGCGAGACCGCCGGCATAGAACCTGCGGATATCGACGTCGCCGAGGTGCATGACGCAACGGCGTTCGGGGAAATCGTCCAAATCGAAAATCTCGGGCTGGCGGGGCGCGGCGATGGCGGCCCGGTGACCGAGGCCGGCGAGACGACGCTCGGCGGGCGCTGCCCCGTCAATACCTCGGGCGGGCTTCTGTCCAAGGGCCATCCGATCGCAGCGACCGGGATCGTTCAGTTACATGAGCTGGTCGCCCAGTTGCGCGGCGAAGCCGGCGGCCGGCAGGTCGATGGCGCAAGAATCGCCGTCGCCGAGAACGGCGGCGGTTTCGTCGGCGTCGAGGAAGCCGCTGCCGCCGTTACGGTGCTCGAGAGCATCGCCGGCGATTGATTGGGAAAGGATTGCAAAATTGCAGCGATTGACAGGACTGCCTGAAACCCTCGATGCCCGCCAGCAGGCGCTGCACGACAGGATCGCCTCGGGCCCGCGCGGCCGGGTGGCCGGGCCTCTCGCGCTCTGGCTGCACAGCCCGGATCTGTGCGAACGGGCCCAGGCGCTAGGCGAGCACCTCCGCTTCAACAACGTCCTGCCGAAGGCGCTGTCGGAAATGACGATCCTGATCGTCTCCGCGCACCACCGCTGCGACTACGAATGGCATGTGCACGCACAGATTGCCGAACGGGAAGGCTTGCCGACGGAGACGATCGCCGCCGTCAAGGCAGGGATCAAACCGGACGGCCTGGCGGAAGACGCCGACGCGATCTACGAATTCGCCACCGGACTGTTGCGCGACAATGCGGTCGGCGACGCCGCCTACCGCAGCGTTGCGGAGCATTTCGGAACCGCCGGCGTCGTCGAGCTGGCGGCATTGATCGGCTACTACCAGATCGGGGCGCATACCCTGAACGCCGTGGAGTTCCGCGTTCCCGACGCCCCGTCGCCCTTCGGCCGCTACGAAGGAACCGGCTGAAACGGCCGGCTACCCGCCCGCATCGCCCGGATCGGGTTCCGGCGGCTCCCTGCCCAGAACGAGATCGGCCGCCTTTTCGGCGATCATTATCGTCGGCGCGTTCGTATTGCCGCCGGTCAGCGTCGGCATGATCGAAGCATCGGCGACGCGCAAGCGCTCCACGCCGTACACCCGAAGCCGGTCGTCGACCACAGCCATCGGATCCTGCCCCATCCGGCAGGTGCCGACCTGGTGGTGGCAGGTTGCAAACGTCGCACGGATATAAGCGTCGATCTCGTCGTCGCTCCGGACGTCCTCGCCCGGCGCCAGTTCGCCGTCCCGATAGGGATCGAACGCCGGTTGCGTGCCGATCCTGCGCGCTTCGCGGAAGGCGTTCCGCAGGAAGAGCCGGTCCGCTTCCGCCGTCAGGTAGTTGGCCCGGATGCGCGGCGCCGCAAGCGGATCGGAACCGGCAAGCCCGATTTCGCCGCGGCTTTGCGGGCGCAGGAGGCAGGGAGCGATCATGTAGCCGTCGCGGTCGAACGGGTCCCTGCTCGGCCGGACGCGCGGCAGCCGGGCGCGACGCACGCCGAGGCCGATACCGAAATGCCATTGCGTGTCGGGCGCCTCGAGATGCGGCGCCGACCTGGTGAACGCGCCTCCCTGGACGGGGAAATGGGCGAACGGCCCGGAGCGCAGGAACAGGGCCAGGGCCATCGACGCGACCGCCCTGTCGATCCGCACCAGGCGGTAGAGCGTGATCGGCAGCTTGCAACCGTAGAACAGGGGAACCTGGGCATGGTCCTGTAGGTTCTTGCCGACGCCGGGCAGGTCAGCCCTCACCTCGACCCCGTGTTCGGCCAGATGCCCGGCATCGCCTATTCCGGAAAGCATCAGGATATGGGGCGACCCCACAACGCCGGCGGCCAGAACGATTTCCCGCGCGGCCTCGAACCGGCGGATGCGCTCGCCGACCCGCGCCTCGACCGCCACCGCGCGCCCCTCGGCGATCTCGATTCGCGTCACCCGGGCGTTTTTCACGATCCGCAGATTGCGGCGCCGTTTCGCCGGTCGAAGGAAGGCGACAGCCGTGCTCTGGCGACGCCCGCGATAGGTCGTGAAATCCAGGCGGCCGAACCCTTCCTGCCGGACACCGTTGAAATCGTCCGTTACGGCGTAACCGGCCTGCTTGCCGGCTTCGACGAAGGCGTCGAACAGCGGGTTGCGTAGTCCGCCGCGCGCAACCCACATGGGACCGTCGCCACCATGGAACGCGTCATGGCGGTCGGCGTGACGCTCCGAGCGCCGGAAATAGGGCAGGACTTCCGCGTAACTCCAGCCGCGGTTCCCGAGCTGCGCCCACTGGTCGTAATCGGATCGATGGCCGCGGATATACACTTGGCCGTTGATCGACGAGGAACCGCCGAGAACCTTGCCGCGCGGCCAGAACACCTGCCGCCCGTCGAGGCCCGGTTCCGGCTCGGTGAACAGCCGCCACCCGAACGCCCCCTTGCGCATCAGTTCGCCGCTGCCCATCGGCACATGGATCATCGGTCCCCAGTCGGCGCCGCCGGCCTCCAGGAGGGTCACCGAATGCGCGGGATTCTCCGAGAGCCGATTGGCAATCACCGCGCCGGCGGAGCCGGCGCCAACCACGACGAAATCCATCTAACCGCCGTTCCTTGCTGCGTGGACCGAAGGTGCGGGGCGCTTTGCGAGTCCCGGCCCCCCTGCCGGTGCGTAGCACAGAAAGTGTTGGCTATTCACAAAATCTGGTATAATTTCCAACATATAAACAGGCAAAATTCGTTTGCCGCCCGTTCCCGGGCTGCAACCGGAGGCACCGAAGAAGAAACAGCGGTCCGGCCGGCACGCAGCGGCTGCCGTCCCGGGCAGCGAATCGACCGGAACCCGAGCGAAGGGCCGATAGTCGGCCGACAACCAGGAGGAACGCATGAAACCCATCAGCCTCGTTGCCGCGATTGCCTCGGCACTGACACTATATTCGGCGGCGAGCGTCGCCCAGACAAAGATCACCTACGGATCCTGGGCGCCGTCGAGCGATCCGGCCTCGCTGGGGATGAAAGCCTTCACGGCCGAGGTCGGCAAGCGGTCCGGCGGCAAGATCCAGGTCGTCAATCACTTCGACAGCTCCGTCGTCAAGATGCGCACGGTGTTGAACGGTATCCGGGACAGCCTCGTCGATGCCGGCTACATCGCCGGTGCGATCTACCAGGCCGAATTGCCGATCGATTCGATGATAACCTCATACGCTTCGATCCAGGCCAACCCGCTGTCCATCTCCGCCGGCGTTACCGATTTCGTGCTGAACGAGTGTCCGGAATGCCGGGCGGAAGTGGCCAAGCGCGGCGTCACGCCGCTCGCCTACGCCGGCACGCCGCCCTTCTATCTGATGTGCAAGGCCCCCGTTACGGACTTCAGCCAAGTGAAAGGCAAGTCGATCCGTGCGGCCTCGGCCTATTTGCGCTTCGTCCGGTATATCGGCGCGACGCCGGTCAACACCCCGACGGTGGAAGTGATGGAGGCGATGCGGCGCGGCCAGGTTGCCTGCCTCGTCGGGAGCATTTTCTGGCTGCAGGCCTACAGCCTTTGGGACGTCGTCAAATATGTCGTCGACCTGCCGATGGGCCAGTACAACAACGGCCTCGTATTCGGCGTCAACACGGCATTCTGGAAGAAGCTGAACGCCGCCGATCGCGCCGCAATCGTCGGCGCCCTGCCGACTCTGGTAGTCCAGGCTGCGGCGGCCGGCAACGACAAGGCGCAGTCGATCCGCAAGACGGCAACCGAAAAGGGCATCGTCTGGGCCAAACCGAACGAGAAAATGGCCGCCACGATGCAGAAATGGTTCGCCGGCGAACGAAAGAACATCGAGGACTTCGGCAAGAAGAAAGGCATTGCCAATGCCGGCGCAATCCTCGATCGTTTCGAGGCGAGCGTCGCGAAATGGAACGGTATCGTCAGCAAGGCGGGCGGCGATGCGGCGGCCGTACAAGCGGCACTGACCAAAGAGGTCTACGCCAAGATGAAATAGGCGGTCCGCCCGGACAGGGGCGCCGGAGCCGTTCCGGCGCCCCTTTCTTCCGGCGGGCGACATCGGACCGGGCGCCATGTTCGAGCGCGCAATCTGGCTGCTGACGCAGATTTTCTATTACATTGCCGCGGCTGCAGCGGCCCTGATGATGCTGCATGTTTCGATCGATGTCGCCTCCAAGCTCTTTCTGTCCCAACCGATAATCGGCACCCTCGAGACCGTCAGCCTGTTTTACATGGTTGCCGTGGTTTTCCTGCCGCTCGCAGCGGTCCAGCGCGACCGGGCGCAAGTCTTCGTCGAACTGTTCACCCACAACCTGTCGCCGCGGGCCCGGGCCGCGGTCGATATATTCGCCTTTCTGCTTTCGCTTGCCTTCCTGGCCATTCTTTTCTGGAAGAATCTCGAAGTCGCGGTCGAAAAAACCGCCGACCGCGAACTCTCGACCAATATCGAATTCCAGGTGGAGGTCTGGCCCGGAAGATGGCTGCCGGTCATCGGTTTCGGCTTCGCCATGTTGTGGAGCCTGATGCAGGTCGTCCAGTCGGTCTTCCACGCCGCGACCGGCCGCCCGACGGCGTCGGAATCGGCCGCGGGCGCGCCGGCCGACTTTTAGGGAATCGATGCTGTCCAATCTCGAAATCGGGTTCGTCGGCATCGGCCTTATGCTGGCCCTGCTCGCTCTTCGCGTGCCCATCGCCGTGGCGCTCGGGCTGGTGTCGCTGGGCGGCATCTGGCTGATGCGCGGCGAGGCGGCGGCCTTCGGAACGCTCGGCGAGGTTCCCTACGACTTCACGGCGACCTGGACCCTGTCCGCCGTGCCGATGTTCATCCTGATGGGCACCTTCGCCCAAAACTCCGGGATCGCCGCCAGCCTGTTCACGGCCGCCCGGGTTCTGATCGGCAGATTTCCCGGCGGGCTGGCGATATCGACCAATTTCGCCGCGGCCGGCTTTGCTGCCGTATCCGGCTCGAGCCTGGCGACGACGGCGGCCATGGGCCGCCTCGCCGTGCCGGAAATGCTCCGGCACGGCTACGACAGGTCGCTGGCCACCAGCGTCGTCGCCGCCGCCGGGACGCTCGGCGCCCTGATCCCGCCCAGTGTGGCCTTCGTCCTGTATGGCTGGTTCGCCAGCCAGTCCGTCAGCAAGCTTCTGATGGCCGGCATCCTTCCGGGCCTTCTCACCGCCTTCGTCTACTGCGTCATGATCGTCGTCCGGGTCCGGCGCAATCCCGCCCTGGCCCCGGCCCCGGAAGAGGCGTTTTCCGCGGCCCGAAAATGGCAGGCCCTTCGGGAAATCTGGCCTTTGCCGGTTATCGTCGTCGGCGTCGTCGTCGGCATCTACACGGGCGCGACGACTCCCACCGAGGCCGGCGCTGCCGCGGCCCTGCTGACATGCCTGGTGGCCATCTTCCGCGGGGAAATGAACCTGGCGCGTTTCGCCGAGAGCCTGGCCAGCGCCGCGAAAACCACCGCACTGGTCTTCTTCATCGTGATCGGCACCGTGCTCTTCACGAAGTTCCTGGCGCTCTCCGGCGTGCCCCGCTTCATCGTCGGCGGGATCAGGGAGGCATCGGTCGACCCGCTCGTCCTGATCCTTCTGATCAGCGCCTTCTATATCGTCCTCGGCATGTTTCTGGAGGGGATCGGGGTCATGCTGGTCTCGCTGCCGATCCTGCTCCCGATTGCCGATTCGGTCGGCTACGACCTCATCTGGTTCGGCGTTCTCGTCGTCAAATTCATCGAGATCGGCCTCCTTACCCCGCCGGTCGGCATGAACGCTTTCGTCGTGAAAAGCATTGTGGGCGATGCGGTGCCGCTCGGCCTGATCTTCCGGGGACTCGCCTGGTTCCTGGCCGCAGAGGCGATCGTCATGGTCCTCATCATCGGTTTCCCCGAAATCAGCCTTTATCTGCCTTCGTTTCTCGACTGAAGACCGCTAGTTTCAGACGGTCTCGACCGGCCCGGCCGCAAGCGGATGACTTTGACGGAACTCTATGCAAAGGGCGAAGGCCGCTCGATCAACAAGGCGACCAAGCGGGTCTTCGACGTCCTCGCGAGCTTCATCGGCGCAACGGCGCCCTTGGGCGCCTCGGAACTAAGCCGGCAGCTCGGCCTCAGCCGCAACATGGTGCATCGGGCCCTGGTGACCCTCGCCGAGGAAGGCTACCTGCTGAAGAGCGACCCGGGCGGACGCTACGTGCTCAGCTACCGCCTGGTCGAACTGCAGAACACGGCGGTAGCGCCGCCCGATCTGAGGGAGCTCGCCCGCCCCTGCCTGACGTATTTGAGCGAAGCCACCGGAGAGACCGCCCAGTTGTGCGTGCGCAGCGGCGATGTCCAGACGATCATCGACGGGATCGAGGGCGGCGGGCCGGTGGTCGTCCGCGTCAAGCTGGGGCGGGCAACTCCGCTGCATGCATCCAACGCGTCCCGGGCTATCCTCGCCGCCTGCACGGACGGCGAAATCGAGGATTACCTCAAGCGGAACGCGCCTCTGACCCGCTACACCCCCGCGACCCTCACGGAGCCGGACGCCTTGTGGAAGGAAATCGAGGCGATTCGAAACGCCGGCTACGCGCTGTCCTTCGGCGACTACAGCCCCGGTACGATCGGCGTGGCCATCGCGATCGTCGATTTCGACGCCCGTCCGTTCGGTGCGATCATTGTCGGGGGGCCGGCATCCCGGCTGACCGATGCCTGGATCCACGAGCATCTGGAGACGATCCGCCCCGCGGTCGCGAACCTCAATTCGATCACTTCGCTGTACCAGGCGCCATGACCGCCGGGACCGAAAAGAACGGCCGCGGCAGCGCGCCGGTCACCAACCGGTCGACCCGGCATCTCTTCGCCGCCGTGCGTGCGATCGCGCAGCATCGGCAACCGGTCGGCCTGGCCGATCTGGTCGCCGAACTGGACTTGCCGGCAAGCACTGTGCATCGGGCGCTGATGACGCTGGAAGCGTGCGGCATGGTAAAGCGCGGCGGCCGAGGCGCCCGATTCGTCGCCGGCGACATGGTCCATCATCTGATTCGCGCCCTGGTTGCGCAATTTCCGGTGCGCAAGGCCGCGGCCGGCTTCCTGCGTGAGCTGTCCGGTTCCAGGAACGTGACCGTTTCGCTCAATCATCGCCTTGGCTGGCGCAGTCTCCGGCTGCTCTCGTTCGAGGGAACCCATGAAGCCTATCAGCTGCGGCGGGTCGGCGAGGCCCGGCCTCTTCACGACGGCATCGGCCCCGCGACCATCCTAGCAGCGCTACCGGACGACGAGGCGACCGCCTATCTTGATCGGTGCCGCCGAAGCGGCAACTTCGGCGGTGCGCCGATCGACCCGAAACGCGTGGCGCGGCAGCGGCGCGAACTCGCCGGCGCCGGCTATATCTCGCAGCGGCCGAGCGATTATTCGCTCCTCCACTGGGCGGCGGTTCCGTTGACGGCATTCGGCGGAGCCGCAGTCGCATCGGTCAGCATCGGCTTCGATGTCGAGAGGGGCGCGGAAGGAAAGCTGGAAAGCGAAATCGCGTACTGCGTCGCGCGCATCGCTGCGCTCCAGGAGCAACTCGACCGCGACCCGGAGGCGACCCGCACGCCGTTCGGCACCCTGGCGCCGGACGAATTCCACCTGCCCCACCACCGGGTCGTCCGGTTAGTCGACGCGATTGCATAAGCGCCAGCGCACGCTGCGACGAGTACGATTAGGCCGCCGTATTCCCCGCCGCTGGACAGTTCCCGCGAAAACCTTCAGATAGCCTCCGCGATGTCCGGCGCCGCGTAGGTCTTGAGACGCGGCAGGACCTGTTCGCCGAACAGCCGGATGCTCGCCATTGCGTCCTCGTGGCTGAGATCGCCGCCGTGCCCCATCATGAGAACGGTGCCGATTCCGCCGATCCGGTCGCTGAATTCGGTTATCTGCCCATAGACATCGTCGGCGCTACCGGCAAAGACGATGTTGGCGTCGATCAGATCGTCCATCGGAATTTCGCCCGTCCAGTCGCGGCCGGAGCCGACCTTGAGTATCGTGCCGTCGCGCTTCGTGACCGGGAAGTGGTCGCCGGCGCGCCCGCGCGTCTGGTTCCGTTTCATCCACATGACGTTGCCCGCCGGCGGCATGTAGCCGGGTGGATTCATGAAACAGTCGGATACGATCGAGGTCGTCCGGAGATACCCCATGATCCGGTCGGCCCGACTCCGGCCTTCCTCCCGGGTCTCGCCGACGGCGACAATCCCCATATAGGCGAATTTCTCCGGTCCGGGCTCCGGCCGACCCGCGGCGCGGGCGCCCTCGCGATAGGCGTCCTTCAGCTTTCGGGCGTTCAGGCCGCTCAGGAACATCGCCAGGGTATGGCCGCGCTGGCCGACCTCCCTGGCGCTGGCGATGCTGCCGGCCGGTATCCAGACCGGCGGGCGCGGCTGCTGGTACGGCCGGGGCCAGACGTTGACCTGCCGGAAGTGGTGGAACTCGCTCTCCCAGTTGAACGGCCCATCCTGGACGGTCAGCGCCTTCAGCACGAGGTCGTGGGTATCCCAGAACCGGTCCATGAAGCGCGCCGGGTTCGAATTCGCCGGCGAAATCTCGTAGGGCGCCGCCTTGGAGAACCCGATATCGAGCCTGCCGCGCGTGACGCAATCGATATAGGCGATCTCTTCCGCCAGCCGCACCGGATCGGGACGATTGGCAAGCGGAAAGCCAAGGCCGAGCAGCCGGACATTCGTCGTCCGCCGCGCCAGCATCGCGAGCGTGATGGTATTCGACGGCGACAGGCAGGTTGCCGACGAATGATGCTCGTTGATCATGATGTTGATGCCGACCCGGTCGCACAGTTCCCATTCGTCGAGGCGGGCATTGATCAGGTCGGCTGCGACGCGCGGATCGCAATGCCGGTTCGGCAGGGTTACGCGCAAGCTCTCGATGTCGCTTTCCCACGCGCCGGGATAGGGTTGTTCCGAAAAATAGTAGGCTTCCATCGGTTCGCTCCCGGCAGGATTATTCGGCTGCCCGTTCGCGGCCTGAAACGCCGGCCAGGAACCGGTCGATCAGGTCGAGTGCGCGCGCGGGCTGCTCGACATGCGGATGGTGCGCCGCATCCGGCACGGTGACGAACGACGCTCCGGGTATCGTCCCGGCATAGGCCTCGCCGTAGGCCGGGCTGGTCACCCCGTCCCGTTCGCCCCAGATCGCGAGCGTCGGAATATCCACCCGGCCAAGCCAGTGATTGAGGCTGGGATTGTGCATGTACGGCTTCCAGCCGAGATGGGCGGCCGTTTCGCGCGACCGGGCCAGGCCCCACATCTCCCAATCGCTCATTCTGTCGTACCTGTTCGGCTTGTTGGCCGGATCGACATATTCGAGCGCCTCGTATGCCGCGAACGGCGTGGCGTGCATGTCCGCGATGTCGCGCTCGTCCCGGCCCGAAACCTTCAGCCCGACGGCCCCGATCAGGACAAGAGCGCCGAGCCGGTCCGTCGACATGGCGGCGACCTCCGCTGCGATCCAGCCGCCGAAGCCGGTGCCGATAACGGTGACGCCGTCGAGGCCCCTCTCCTTCAGGAAGGCCTGGTAGAAAATTGCGAGGTCCCTGACATCGTGAAACTGGCGCACGGTTTCCGAGTGGCCGAACCCCGGGTGCCACGGCGCAAACAGGCGAAAACGCCCGGCAAGCCCCGTAAAGAATGGCGACGACGGGTGAATTCCGTCGATATCGTGCAACAGCAGGCAGGGCCGTCCCCTGCCGGCTTCCACGAGATCGATCGCGACGCCGGCGACGATGGCGCGCGTCTCAGGCCGATCTGCAGGTTGGGCAAGGTCGATGGACGACATTATTGCTTCTCCTTCAATGACTATATGATTGCAATATTCCCGAATAATAGTCAATCAATGGGGCGAGCGAGCTAAAACCTGTACCGGATTGAGCCGTCGCGCCAGTCCGCGGGCTTAGCTACGCAGTCCGAACCTGCTCGCTCCGGCCGCCGAGCGAGCGGAAGCCGCCAGCCGCTGACACCGCAAAGGAGCGGATCGATGCTGAAACGCAGCCTTCTCGCACTCGTTCTTCTGGCACAGCCGTTGCAGGCCGCGGATCTGCCCACGGCAATCGCCTGCTATCGGGACAGCACTAACGCCAAGAATATCGACGCCTATATGGCCTGTTTCACCGAAGACGCCGAGATGATCGACGTTTCGCACACCTTCACCGGCCGCGATGCGATCCGCGCCTGGGCGCTGCGCGAAGTGATCTCACACGGCGACACCTTCCGTCATCGCCGCATTCTCGAAACCTCCGAAGGCTATGCCAAGACAGAGGTCAATTGGCTGAGCTGGGTGGTGCACTACTCCTACTGGTGGAACAAGTCGGGCAGGATCACCCGCATGTCCCTGCAATATGCCGAGTGAGGCGACCGCTACGGAACGCGCGCTCGTGGCATCGGTCCTGCTATCGCCAAGGGGCTTGTGGATCGGGGCATGAGGTCCTGCAAGGCTCCCGCGATCGCTCCGCGGGGGAGAGAGCCTTGCGCAGGCCGGCGGCGGCGCCCGGCTGTGCTGCCGCTTTCTGCTACCGCCAGATTCCGTCGACTCTATCGAACGAGCCCACGCGCAGATCCTTTGCCGCTTCGATCAACTGCTGCTTGGCGATCTTGCGGGTGGCGGTACGCGGAAAATCTTCGACGTAGGCCAAATATCGCGGGACTTTGAAGGCAGCGAGACGCGATCTGCAATGTCGGAGCACCGCCTCGGGCGTCACCTGGTCAGGAGTATGGCCAGCCGACAGCATGAGATAGGCTTTGACCTCCTCGCGCCGCGTCGGATCGGGCACGGGGACCGCTGCGGCTTCTTCGATACCGTCGATTTCGCGCAGCGCCGCCTCGACTTCGCGGGCGGAGATGTTCTCGCCGCTGCGCTTGATCATCTCCTTCAGCCGGCCGACGATGAAGACGTAGCCGTTCTCGTCCTGACGAGCGAGATCGCCGGTTCGGAACCAACGGCCGACGAAGGCTTCCGCGTTGGCGTCCGGCCGCTTGTAGTACCCCCAGAGCAGCGAGTCGCCGGCGACCCAAAGCTCGCCGCTTTCGCCGCGCGGGGCTTCGTTGCCATCCTCATCGACCACCTTGATCTCGCGGAACGGGCCGGGCAGGCCGCAGGACCCGGCGGTCGCCATATGCGTCGCCGCCTTCGGCATCGCTGTGCCGACGCCAATCTCCGTCATACCGAACGCATCGCGCGCTGTGGCGCCGAACCGCCGTTCAAATTCCTCGATCGCCGCTCCGCGCCAACCGAAGGCGTTGATCTGGACCAGCGACGTGTTGGCATCCTCCGGCGACGGCGGCGCCTTCTTGAGCAGCGGTTCGGGAAAGGCGCAGAAGTGGATCTCGTAGTCGCGTATCCAATCGAGGAAATGCGACAGGCTCATCCGGCTGGCGATGTACGCCGTACCGCCCAGCCGGAAGGTCAGTAACATCGGCCACTGGCCGTCCATGTAATACGACGGCTGCCACATCAGGACGTTGGAGAGCCTGAACCTGTCATGCATCGCCGCTGCACTGTGGCTGAGCAGCAGCCAGTAGCGGTGGGTCAGCATGCAGCCCTTGGGGAAACCTGTAGTTCCCGAGGTGTATTGGATGTTCAGCAGGTCGTTCTCGGTTACCGTCGTCGGTGGCTCGAAAACCGTGCTGCCGCCGGACAGGAAAGCCGGCAGGCTGCGATGTGGCGCCTGCGCGTTGCCGTTGACGATGACGTTGCCGTCGGCGATCAGGGTTAGCCGGTTCTCGATCTTGGCGAATGTATCGAGCAGATCGCCGTCAATGATCAGAAATTGTGCATCGGAATCGGTCAGGACGAATTCCAGTTCAGCCTCGGTATAGGACGTGTTGACCGGAACCATGACCGCTCCGACCCGGCCGATGGCCGTCCAGACCGGCGGGAATGCGGGGCCGTTGCGCAGCATGACGGCGATATGGCTGCCCTTGCGGGCGCCGATAGCCAGCAGTCGGTTGGCGAGTCGATTGGCCTGGTCGTCGATATCGCGATAGGTGAGCGTGGCGCCGTTCTGGAAGTAGACGCAGGCCGGCCGGTCTCCGAGGGTTGCTGCGCGTTCGGCGATGAAATCGCCAAGCGACGCCGGCAGCGCCATGGCGGAGACCTCGGCCTTGACGGCCTCCATTTCGGCGACGCCGGGGTCGGCAAGGTTTGGCGCGACCGGGGTCATTCTGCAGCTTTCGAGTTGGCGACGGCCAACGGCGGCGTCGGGTCCATGGCGGCGCGCTGTAGTCGATACAGGTGGCCGGTAGAGGCCAGGGCTTCCTCGCGCGACTGGTCCAGGGCGCGGTAGTAGGCTTCCATCTCCACGCGCACGGCAAGCGGCGGATGCCGGGCGATCAATCCGGCTACTTCCGCCGCCCTGTCGTGCAGGGTTTCCGCCGCAACAATCTCGTTGATCATGTGGTTGCGCAGGGCGGTATCGGCGTCGAACGGTTCACCGGTCAAAGCCAGCCACAGGGCCGCCGTGTGCGGGATTTGCCTGCCGAGCCGGACAGCACCGCTGGCCCCCCCCATGCCGTAGGCAATCTCCGGAAAACCGAACCTGGCTGCCGGGCTGGCAATACGCAGTTCGGTCAGGTTCAGCAAGTAGAGTAACCCCTGTCCGAGACACTGCCCTTGAACCGCACCGACGATGGGCTTGTGACGCGTCATCCGCAGAACGTCGGATTCCCAGCCGGGGTATTCGTTCGGACCGTCGTCGCGCAGCGGGAACAAATGGCGCTCGACGATCTCGCCCGTCGTTCGTTTCGGGCGGGGGCTCTTGATGTCATCGCCGGCACAGAAGGCACGCTCGCCCGCTGCCCGGAACACACCGGCGCGGATGTCGCGATCGGCCACGAAATCCCTCAGGATGTCATACAGTTCCCGATGCATGTCCGGCGTGAAGACGTTGACCGGCGGATTGTCGATCGTGATCGTCGCAATCCGGTCGGCTTTTTCGTATCGAAGGGTCATGCTCTCCTGGCTCCCGGCAATTCAGGCGTCCGGTTTGCGCGCGCTGCGCCGGCGCAACCGGTCGGCGACGATCATCGCTGCAGTAGTGAAGACGATCAGCAGCGTCGAAATGGCGGCGATCGTGGGGTCGAGCTCGAAACGCAGGTCGGACCAGATGCGAATCGGCAACGTGTGGTTCTCGCTCATCACGAAGAGCGCAATGATCAACTCGTCGAAGGAAACGAAGAAGGAGAAGATCGCCGCTGAGATCACGGCGGGCATCAGAGCCCGGAAAGTCGTGTAATAGAACGCCTTGACCGGCCCGGCGCCCAGAACACGCGCGGCCTTCTCGTAAGTCGGATCGACCTGCCGCGCCGCCGCGCCGACAATCATGACGACAAAGGGCAGCGCAATGGTTGCATGAGCGGCGATCAGCGTCAGTTCGGAATCGTTGATCCGGCTGCGCACGGCAAAGATGAACACGCCCAGGGCAATGATCACTGTAGGGACGACGACCGGCGCTGCGAACAGCGCGGTGATCGCTTTCTTGAACGGTATTTGAGATCTGGCGAGCGCGAGCGCCGTCAACGTCCCCATGACCGATGCCAGGATGCTGGACCCCAGCCCGACGCGAAGGGACCGCAAGGTAAGCTCGATCCAATTGGCGTCCGAGAAGTAGTTAATGTACCAGCGCAGTCCGAGCGTCTTCGGCGGAAAGCCGAGAAACCGCTCGCCGCTGAACGACATCGGGATCACGATCAGGATCGGAAAGAACAGGAAGACGATCGCGGCGACTGTATAGGCGGTCAGCAGGATGCTGCCCGGGTTGCCCATTTTTCGGCTCATGGCGCCATTCCTACGGATCGCACGCCGACAAACCGATTGGCCAGCAACCGGACGACGACAATGACGATGATGGTCGCGACGAGCAGCAGCAGCGCCAGGGCCGATGCAAAGCCCCAATTCAATTGCTCGACATTGTGGGCGATGACGTTTGCCAGCATGGCGTCCTTGCGACCGCCGACGAGCGCCGGTGTGATGAAGAACCCCATCGACAACATAAAGACGATAACAAACGAAGTCAGAGCGCCTTCAAGGCTGAGCGGCAGGAAGACGTGCCGAAAGGCTTTCCACGGACTCGCGCCGAGCACCTTGGCAGCCCGCGGCAGCGTCCGGTCGATCTCCGTCATCGCGCTGTAACAGGCGATCACGGCGATCGGCAGCAGGATCTGAATCATCGCCACATAGACCGCGCCGGTCGTGAACATCATGCGCAGCGGCTTGTCGATCAGGCCAAGCCAGATCAGCGCGTTGTTCACGATGCCCTCCCGGCCCAGCACGACCATCCAGGCATAGGTGCGGATCAGAATGCTGGTCCACAGCGGCACTAAAATCAGCAGCATCAGGAATACCTGGGTGCGCAGGCTGCGGTGGACGATGAAATAGGCAATCGGATAGCCGATCAGGACGCACAGGATGCCGATCCAGACGGATCGAACGAGCGTGCGCCAGAACACTTCGACATAGGCACCTTTGGTGGCAAAGCGTTCGAAATGCTTGCCGGTCAATCCTTCGTCGAAGATGCTCGACAGCGCAATCTCGACCGTCGGCGCCACGAAAAAGAACGCCAACAACAGGACGCCGGGGACAATCAGCCAATTGCTGCTACGCAAGAGCTTCACGATCCCGATCCCCAACGAGAGCAATCTGAAGGAATGGGCCGGCACCGACCCGGCGCGGTTGAGAGCCGGCCCTTCGCTAGTGTCGTGTTTCGGAAACTATGCTTCGCTCCTGCAGCCTTCCGAGACCGTGGCCGCCCCGGCGAACCGAAGGGCGAGCCGGGGACCGGAGCCGCCCGGCACGGCCTGCGCCGGTGACTCCGGTCCCCGGATTTCCGCTTGCTCCATCCGGGGCGGCATGGCGTAAGGCGACCGAACTTGTGAAGCTTTTTCCGAAGCACGGCGCCGGGACTATTTCAACAACCAGGCGTCCCACCGCTCTTGCAGCGCCTCTGTGTTCTTGACCCAGAATCCGACGTTCAGCTTGAACTGGACCTTCACGTTGTCCGGATGCGTCGGCAAGACTTTGCCCATCGAGGCCGGAATCTTGCCGTACAGGCCAGGCGCAAAGCCCGGATACGGAACGATCTTTACGAAGGCTGCTGCCCGATCGGCATCGAGTGCCAGCGCGCTGAGATAGGCATGCGCTTCCTTGATGTTCTTGGCGCCTTTCGGAATGGCGTAATAGGCGAGAGCGAGCGCACCGCCATTCCAGACGATCTCGGCCGGCGTACCCGACTTGGCAAGCTTCGTCACGCGGCCGTTGAAGGCACTGGTGTAGTAGACCTCGCCGTCGGACAGGAGCTGAATCGGCTGGGCCCCGGTCTTCCACCAGACGACGACGTGCTTCTTGATCTGATCGAGTTTCTTGAAGGCCCGATCCTGGCCGGCCTTTGTGGCAAGAACCTTGTAGAGATCGGCCGTTGGGACGCCGTCGGCCAGCAACGCAAATTCGAGGTTCTCGACCGGACGGTTGCGCAGCGCACGCGGCCCGGGGAAGGTCTTGACGTCCCAAAAGTCCGCCCACGACTTCATCTTCTTGCCCTTCGGCAGCTTGTCGGTACGGACGGCGAGAATGGTCGAGAAGCTGGCCGCTACGACGCCATACTTGTCGCGCGCGATAGCCGGCAGTCTGTTATCCGGATCGATGAGGTTCCAGTCGAGCGCCCGGACGAATCCCTTGGCGACCGAAAGCGGGAATTCCGGACCGGAAAGCTCCGTAACGTCCCAAAGCACCCGTCCGGTCTTCTCCATGCCGGCGAGGAGAGAGACACGATTGGTAGAGGCGACGCGCCTGATTTCGATTCCGGTCGCCTTGGTGAAAGGCTTGTCGTAGATCGCCGTCATAACCTTCGCCAGGCCACCGCCCGACCCGCTCACAACGATTTTCTTTTCCGCCAGTGCCGGGGATGCGGCAAGGCCGAGCGCGATCGCGCCGCTCAGAACTGTACTTTTGAAACGCATCGGATCGATCCTCCCTGGATGGTGTGATGCAGTGGAGCCAACGTCACGCGGACGCGGGATGAGTGTCAGCGACCGGAATGGCGTCGCTGTAGTCGAAGCCCAGGCGTACCGCCGCCTGCCGCGCCAATAGCGGCGTGTCCGGCCCGCGCTGTTCCCGAAACTGCAGTTGCCGCCCGCCGGGCAGACTGGCCTGGTAGTGAACTTCGTTGCCGAGGAACAATGCCTCGTCGATGGCAGCGTCGAAGCTGATCCCGCGTTCCGCGCCCTCGGCGATGCGCAGGATTTTCTCCGGCCGGACGCTGACCCACCAGTCGCCGCCGGCCCTGGCGTCAATGCTCTCCGGCAGCGGAATCGAGCTGCCGAGTTCCGGCAGATTGCCGGCGCCTGTCGAGGGTTCGGATTCCAGCGCGAAAAAGTTCGTCTGGCCGATGAACTCCGCCACGAACTTGTTGGTCGGTCGGTCGTAGATCCGATTGGGTGTATCGACCTGCTCGATCCGGCCATCGCGCATGACAACAATCCGGTCGGAGAGGGTGAGCGCCTCTGACTGGTCGTGGGTCACGAAGATGATCGTGCAGCCGACCGTTTTGTGAATTTGCTTGAGTTCGAGTTGCATCGCTTCGCGCAGCTTCAGGTCCAGTGCGCCCAACGGCTAGTCCATCAACAGGACCGGCGGCTCGAACACGACCCCACGGGCGAACGCGACCCTCTGCTTCTGGCCGCCCGACAGTTGATCGGGCATTCGGTCGGCGGTGCTTTCAAGCTGCACCATCGCCAGCGCCTTGAGCGCCCGGTCCCGCGCCTCGGCACGCGCCACGCTGCGCATGCGCAGCGGGAAGGCGACGTTGTCCAGCACGCTCATGTGCGGAAACAGGGAATAATGCTGGAACACCATGCCGACGTTGCGCTTTTCCGTCGGTACGGACAGCACGGATTGGCCGTTCACCCGAATATCGCCCGCCGTCGCGTCGGTGAACCCGGCCAGCATGTTGAGCACGGTCGTCTTGCCTGAGCCGCTGGGTCCAAGAAGGGTGACGAACTCGCCGGGCTCCGTCGTCAGCGTGAAATCGTCCACGGCGACGAAATCGCCGTAGGTCTTCCGGATCTTCTCGAATTCAACGGTGGCGCCGCCCACGGTCATTCGCCGGATACCCTGGAACGTTGCTGCGTGCGCGGATCGGTGCGCCCGCTCCAAAAATGACAATAACGTCATTAACGGTGCAATTATCCCTTGTCAACAAAAATGACATTCATATCATAAATGGCACGCAGGCAAACCGGGCAGCGCCCTTGTTCCTCGCATTGAGTGCAAGATGGACGATCTCAGTTATGTGAACCTCCTGAAGAAGTCGCTTGCGGCGTCCCGGCAGGCGAAGAAAGTCGACCGGACACGAATCCGCCTGTTGATCGCAGCGGCACAGATCATTGCCGAACGGGGTGTGGATGCGCTGACCGTAGCCGAGGTGACTCAGGCGGCCGGTCTCGCCCACGGCACGTTCTACAGGTATTTCAAGAACACGCGTGCGATCGTCTTTGCCGTGTTTGCCGGGCTCACGAAATCTGTCCGCGACCGGCGCCCCGCGATTGAGGCGGTCGACAAGTATGAACGGATCCGGGACCGCAACCTCTACTACACGGACTTCTTCCGGCAGAATGCCGGTCTGATGCGCACATACGTCAGGCTGAAAGTAGAGGATCCGGAGTTCGCGGAATTGGGCCAGGCCGCCGACCGCTGGCTCGCCGAACGCGTTCTGGCCGACCTCGCCGCGGGCCCCGGCAACACTGTGGCGGCACCGCCCGATATGCAGCGCCTCGCGATCTACGCCGTCATGGGTATGGTCGATGAATTATTGCGCAAGATATTTTGCGGGAGCGACGAGACGGTGACCGATTTCGGACGCGACATCGAGAAGATCGCCGAGGTCCTGACCTTGATATGGTGGCGAGCGCTGTATGGCGGCTCAGCGAGTGAAGCACCGGGTGAATCGGTACTAGGCGTCGACCGGCGGCAACCGGCGTAGCTCTCCAGGCCCGAACAACACGAACGAGCCAGCGGACATTCGCTCCGACTGGCGCATGTCCCTTCCGTGACAAGATCGACCGGGCCGGCCCGGTCCCGGACTCGTGACAATCGGGCCATTGCCTACGCGTGAGGCCGCCGCCCGGCGCCGGCGAGGCCCTATCGCTCAACCATATCGACCTGTTCGGCGTGCGCGGTATGGCCTACGCCAAGCGCGAACTGCCGCTGATCGTCGGCGTCGAGAGGTCGGGGATCGTCGAGCCGGCCGGTCGACCGGGCGAAGTCTCAGACCCGGTGCGGATTGACCACCGCCAGCGGCAGATCGGCCGCGCACAGCGCCGCCGCCACCGTGGTCTCGTAGCCGCCGGTCGCCTCCAGCACCACCAGCGCCATAGCACCGGGGGCAGTTCGGTGAGATACAAGAAATCCGGCCGGCGCGCCCCCGGAAATCAGCGGCGACGCCACAGGCTTTGGCGTTTGGCCGGCCTCCGTCGCCGGCCGGATTTCTCCGTTCGCTGCGCTTCGGTCGAAACGACGGTAGGAGGACTACGCTCGGCCGAAATGACGGGACGGGGTGCGGTTTGGCTGGAATGACGGGAGGGCGCGCGCTCCGACCGGAGCGACGGGTGGGGACGGCGCGGTCGGTCGCCGGCGCCGGGTTCCGGCTGCGGCGCTGCCCGGTTCAGGGCGGAGGCGGTTTCCCGTAGCGCCGGGCGCGGTCCAGCAGGCGCTCGGCCCGCACGATGATCGGCCCGTCGATGAACCCGTCGCCGAGCCGTACGACGCCGAGGCCGGCGCGCTCGGCTTCCCGGGCCGCGACGACGATCCGCTCGGCGGCCGCCACCTCCTCGCCGGACGGCGTGAAGACCCGGTTGAGGCGTTCGACCTGCCCCGGATGGGCTGCGAACCCGCCTTCGGACCCCATCCGCCGGCCCCGTTCCGCCGCCGCCTCGAAAGCATCGAGGTCTTCGAGATTGCCGAGCGTTTCCGGGACGATCAGGGGCACGACGCCGGCGGCGCGCGCCGCTTCGGCGACCGCGAGCCCCGTCATCGTCTGCAGCTCGATCGACGGGCGCGCCGCCATGTCGGCGAGGTAATCCTCGATGCCGAAGCCGACGGCCGCGATCCGGTCCGATGCGCGCAGAATGCCGTCTGCGTCGCGGACGCCGCGGGCCGATTCGATCAGCGGGACCAGGCGGATGCCGCCGCGCGGCAGGTTCCGCTCGGCCTCCAGTTCGCCGATGCAGGCATCGACCGCCACAACCTGCGCCGCCGATGCGCAACCGGGCAGCGCCAGCGCCGCAACGCCCGGCCGGACGGCGTATTCGAGATCCTTCAGGGCCGGCCGCCACGGCATGTTGATGCGGACCAGCACATCCTGTCCGGCGGCATGCAGCCGTTCGACCGCCGGCGCCAGCACGGCCCGCGCCTCGTCCTTGCGCGCGGCGGCGATGCTCGCCTCGAGATCGAGCACGATGGCGTCCGCGCCGCGTTCGGCGGCTTTAGCCAGGAAGCGCTCCTCGAGCACCGGCATGAAGAGGAGCGAGCGCCACATCAGACGATCCCCGCGTCGCGCAGCCGGTCGCAGTCCGCCGCACTCCGCCCGAGCAGAGCCAGCACCTCGTCGGTATGCTCGCCGAGTTCCGGCGCCGGCGCGCGGATCGTCCCCGGCGTTTCGCTCAGACGCGGGAACGGCGTGTGCAGCGGGATCGTGCCGTGATCGGCGTCGGGATAGTCCTCGGCGACGGCGCGGCCGCGGATATATTCGTGGTCGATCAGGTCCGTCGGATCGCAGATCGGCCCGACGGTGACGCCGGCGGCCCCGAAATGGTCGAGATTCTCCTGCAGCGTCTTCGCGCCGATGAAGCCGGCGACGATCCCGTCGAGTTCGACCATGTTGTCGACGCGGTCGCGCCCGGAGCGGAAGCGCGGATCCTGGATCAATTCCCGGCGCCCGATGGCGATGGCCACTTTCTCCCACATGGACTGCATCGAGGCCGACAGGGCGAGATACTTGCCGTCGGCGCACCGGTAGGCGTTGCGCGGCGCGGCGATCTTGCTCCGGTTGCCCTCGCGGATCGGGATCTTGCCGTTGGCCTTGTAGTGCGCCAGCCAGGGGCCGATCACGCTGAACAGGGGCTCGAACAGGGACACGTCGACGACCTGCCCCCGGACCCGACCCCTGTCGCGCGCGAAGAGGGCGACGACCGACGCCCCGAAGCCGGCGATGCCGGCGATCATGTCTGCGAGCGCCATCGGCGGCAGGAGGGGGGGCTTGTCCTCGAAGCCCGTCATGGCGGCAAAGCCGGTCAGCGCCTCGACCAGGGTGCCGAAGCCCGGCTTGCCGGCATAGGGGCCGGTCTGCCCGTAGCCGGAGACCCGGACGATGACGAGGCCGGGCTGCGTCTTCCAGAGTTCCTCGGGGCCGAGGCCCCATTTCTCCAGGGTTCCGGGCACGAAATTCTCGACCAGCATGTCCGAGCGGGCGATCAGATCGTTGAGGAGCGTAGCACCCTCCTCCTGCCGGAAATCGAGCGTGAAGCTCTTCTTGGAGCGGGCGTACTCCTTCCACCAGACCCGCCCTTCGCCGAAGTCGCGTAGATCGTCCCCGATGCCGGGGCGTTCGATCTTGATAACTTCCGCCCCGAAATCGGCGAGCATGCGCGTGACCATGTTCCCGGCCGCCAGCCGGGTCATGTCGACGACGCGGACACCGGCCAGCGGGCCTTCCGATTCGGGCCAGTATTCGCCGTTCTGCATTTTCAATCCTCCCGCGGGGGCCGGGCCTCGTTCCGGTTCCTCCCTGCGTTTCGTGCTTTCCACCGAAAACCCGCACGTCACATGAGCGTACCGGGCAGCCAGGTCGAAAGGAACGGCACATAGGCGACAAGCGCCAGAACGATGAGCTGGACCAGGAAAAACGGCAGGGATTCCCGGATCACCTCGGTCAACGGCGCCCCCGACATGTTCGTGACCATAAACAGGATGATGCCCACGGGCGGCGTCAGCAGGGCGATGCCGAGGCACAGGACGAAGACCGGCGCGAAATGCAGCGGGTCGATGCCGACCGCTTCGACGGCCGGGAACAGGACCGGCACGAAGATGAAGACCATGCCCAGCGTGTCCAGTCCGCAGCCGATGATGAGCAGGAACACGATGACCAGCAGCATCACGGTCTGGGGATCGGTCGAGATCGCGCCGATCAGGTCGACCAGCTGGTCCCCCATGCCGGTGTTGAGCACGACCCAGCTGAAAAAGGACGCCGGCGCCAGCAGGATCAGCAGGTTTCCCGCGCCCTGGCTTGTCTCCACGAAGAACTCCCAGGTGCTCTTCAGGGTCAGTTCCCGGTAGGACAGCGAAACCAGCAGGGCGTAGATGCAGGCGAGAACGCCGGTTTCCGTGACCGTCACGACGCCGAACAGGATCCCGCCGACCACGATCGCCGGCATAGCGAGCGCGGAGAGCCCCGAAACGGTGGCATCGAGGATTTCCCGGCCGGTCGACCGCCGCGGCGCCCGCGGATAATCCCGCGCGATGCTCAGCCACAGCGACAGGCCCATCAGGCCGACGCCCAGGAGCAGGCCGGGGAGGGCGCCGGCCAGGAACAGAGACCCGATCGGTACTTCGGCCATGACGCCGATCACGATCATGGCGATGCTGGGCGGGATGATGTGGCCGACCGTGGACGACGCGCCGGTAACCGCCGCCGCATAGGCCGCGGAATAGCCCTCTTTCTTCATGGCCGGGATGAGGACGCTGCCGATCGCGGACGTATCCGCGACGCAGGACCCGGAAACGCCGGCGAAAAACATGCTGCCGGTCACGTTGACCATGGAGAGGCTGCCCGGCACGCGGCCGATGAGGACGCGCGAGAAGTGGAGCAGCCGCGCGGTCAGCCCGCCGGACGTCATGATGGCGCCGGCCAGGAAGAACAGGGGAATGGCCATGAGGCCGTAATGCTCCAGCCCCACGACCATCTGCAGCGGCAGCATGACCAGCATGTCCAGCTGGCCGGTGACCGTCAGGTAGAAGGCCGCCGCCATGCCCATCGAGAAGGTCACGGGCACGCCGATCAGCATCAGGAACAGAAGGGACGAGAACAGGATGAAGATGTCCATCGGGCTCACCCGTCCCGATCCGGGAAATAATACTGCCCGATCTGGCGCACGAAGACCCGGAGGGCTTGCAGCACCATCACGCTGCCGAGCACCGGAACCACCATGAACAGGTAATCCCGGGTAAAGGGCAGGGTGTCGTAGATCGCCGAGGCCTGCAGCTCGACGACCTCGAAACTCTTGTAGATGACGATCACGAGAAACAGGGCGCAGGCTAGGCTGATTCCCGGCATGAGAAGCCGCTGGATGCCATGCGGCAGGTATCTTTCCGCCAGTTCCACGCGGACCTGGGTCTGGTCGCGGATGCCGGAGGCGCCGCCGAACCAGATCGCCCAGATGAACAGGAACATCGAAAGAGGCGTCGCCCAGACCAGGGGCGCGGCAAGGATGTAGCGAAAGAAGATTTGCAGGCAGAGAACGACGATCATGCCCAGAAACGCCACGACGCCGAGGTAATCGAACGCCCGGTCGAAGGCATGGATCAGCCGCTGCGCCCGATCGCGCGCGTCCGGCATCGTGGCCCGGTCCGCCATGGCGGGGCAGCCCTCCCGGTCCGCGGGAACCGGGAGGGACGCGCGGCCCTTACTTCCGGTATTCGGCCAGCTGCTTCTGGACCCGGTCCATGAAGCCCTTGTCCCAACTGGTCCCGTCAAGGCCCTTCCAGACCTTCCCGGCAACTTCGATGAAGGGCTTCTTGTCGACCTCAAGAACCGTCATGCCCTTTTCCTTTACGCCCTTGAAGGCCGCATCCATGGATTTCTTCAGTTCGGCGTCGCTGTAGGCGGCGGCGGCTTTCATGCCCTCGCTGACCGCCTTCTTCAGGCTGTCCGGCCACGATTGCCATTTCTTCTCGCCGACGAACGCCATCCAGGCGCCGAGGGCGTGATCCGTCTTCGAGAAGTATTTCTGGACCGAGTACAGCCCGCGCGGATAGACGACCTCGATGCCGTTATCCTGGCCTTCGACCAGCCCGGTTTTGGCGGCGGTGAAAAACTCCGAGAACGGCATCGGTGTCGGGACCGCGCCCAGCGCCTTGAAGAAGGCGACGAACGGCGGCGAGCCGGGAATCCGCATCTTCAGGCCCTTCATATCGGCCGGGCTCCGCACGGGCGTGTTGGCCGTGGTGATCGCCCGCGGCGAGCGCGCGCCCATATAGCCGACCCAACGGACCCCGCCGGCGCCGAGCTGCGCGACCATTTCCGCAAACAGCGGGCTGTCGAGAAACTTCAAGAATTCCTCCTGGTTCCGGAACGTGTAGGGCGCAGCGGTCGCGCCGAAGTTACGGCCCTCCTTGAAGTATGCCGGCTGGGCATTCGTGCCCTGGTACAGGTCCAGCGTGCCCAGCTTGAGCATCTGCATCATTTCTTTGCCGCTGCCGAGCTGCTGGCTGGGAAAGAGCTTGATGGTGTATTCGCCGCCGGTCTTCTCCTTGACGTGTTCGGCGAGTTTTTCGGCGGCCTTGTAGGCCAGCGACTTGTTGGAGACCAGAAGCCCCATGCGCAACGTCTTGGCGTCCGCTTCCAGCGGCAGGAATGCCGCGGCGGTAAAGGCGGCGGCCACGGCAGCCGGCAGCAATTTCTTCATGTCTTTCCTCCCTTTCGGCTTGAGATCGGGCGCTGGAAATCGCACCCTCGGGCAAGGCGGCGGCAACCGTATTGGGCCGGACGGGGGATGTCAAACCGGCGCCGGCGGCCGACCGACCGGAGAGTCGTAGGGAAATGACCGATCCGCGCGAACGCCTCTTCCAGCGTTTCCGGGAGCTCGGTATCGAAGCCGAGACCGTACCCTATCCGGCGCACCGGACCGTCGAAGAAGGCAAGGCGCTGCGCGGCGACATGGCTGGAACCTTCACGAAGAACCTGCTGCTGAAGGACAAGAAGGGCCGCCTGTTCCTGATCGTCGCGCACGAGGACCAGACCCTGGACCTGAAATCGCTGCACCGGCGCATCGGCGCGAGCGGTCGTCTGGGTTTCGCGCCGGCCGGCCTGGTCGAAACCGTGCTCGGCGTCGTTCCCGGCGCGCTGACGCCGCTGGCCGTGCTGAACGACAGCCGGGGCTTGGTGACCGTGGCGATCGAAGCCGGGCTGATGGACTCCGGCCAGTTGAACTTCCATCCGCTGGTCAACACCGAAAGCACCGGCCTCGGGCCGGGCGCGCTGCTGGCCTTCATCGCGTCGTGCGGGCGCGCCGCCGTCGTTGCGGACCTCGGCGGCATCGGGGGAGGCATGGCGGGGGCCGGCGCGCCGGAATGAGCGTCGGGGCGGCGCCGGTCATTCCTTCACGGGCGGCGCGCCGCCGAGGAACGCATTGTCGCCGCTGTAGTCGCAGGGCGCCTCCTGCATTTCCAGATGCAGTCTCGTGCCCTCGTAGGGATGCGCCCGCGCCAACTCCTCGTCGAAGTCGATGCCGAGCCCCGGCGCGGTCGGGGTCCGGATGTAGCCGTCTTCCCACTGGATTGTGTCGCCGATCAGCCGGCGGTGGAAGTCGCCGCCGGTCTGGACGGTCTCGACCGTCAGCAGGTTGGGGGTGCAGGCTGCGAGCTGGATGTTCGCGGCCCACTCCACCGGCCCGGCGTAGAGGTGCGGCGCGACCTGGGCGTTGAAGACCTCGGCGATCGCCGCGATCTTCTTGGTCTCGAGCAGGCCGCCGGAGCGGCCGAGCGCGGGCTGGACGATGCTCGCGCCGCCGGTTTTGAGGACCGCGGCGAACTCGGCCTTGGTCGACAGGCGCTCGCCGGTCGCCACGGGAATGCGCAGGGCCGCCGCGACCTTCGCGAATTCGTCGGGATTGTCGGGCGGCACCGGCTCCTCGAACCAGAGCGGGTCAAATTCCTCCAGCCGCCGGCCGAGGCGGATTGCGCCAGCGGTCGTGAACTGGCCGTGGGTGCCGAAGAGGATATCCGCCCGGCGCCCCACGGCGCCCCGCACGGCGCGGCAGAATTCCGCGGAACGCTCGATGTCGCCCATCGCCGGCTGGTGGCCGCCGCGCAAGGTATAGGGGCCGGCCGGATCGAACTTCACGGCGGTAAAGCCGAGGCGCACCATTTCCGCGGCGCATTCCGCCGCCATCGCCGGGCTGGTCCAGAACTCCACAAGGTCGTGGCCCGGCAGCGGATAGAGATAGGTGTAGGAGCGGAGCCGCTCGTTCATCATGCCGCCCAGGAAGGCGTGGACCGGCCGGCCGTGCGCCTTGCCCAGAATGTCCCAGCACGCCATCTCGAGCCCCGAGAAGGCGCCCATGACCGTCGGGTCCGGGCGCTGGGTGAAGCCGGAGGAATAGGCCCGGCGGAACATCAGCTCCGTGTTTTCCGGGTTTTCGCCGGCCATGTGCCGCTCGAAGACGTCGCGGACCACCGCCTCCATCGCCGCCGGCCCGACCGCGGCCGCGTAGACCTCGCCGTAGCCCGCGATCCCGCAAGCCGTGGAAACCTTGACGAAGAAGAAATACCGGCCGCCCCAGCCGGGCGGCGGGTTGCCGACGACGAGGATGTCGAGGTCCGCCAGTTTCATCGGCCGTTCCCCTCGAACAGGATGACGTTACGCCGGGACCGGCCGGCGCGCGTGTCGCCGATGGCGTCGTTGATCCGCGCGAGCGGATACCTGCCGGTCACAAGCTCGTCCAGCTTCAGGCGCCCCTGCCGGTAGAGTTCGACGAGGGCGGGAATGTCCCGCGACAGCACCGTATCGCCCAGGCACGAGCCGCGGATGCCCTGGCCGTAGTAGGAGAAATCGGCGGGAGACCATTCGGCCTGGACGTCCGACGGCGGCATGCCGACCGCGATCAGCTGGCCCCGCGGCGCCAGGAAGCGCGGCGCGCTCCGGTAGGCGTCGCCGGCGCCGACCGCGACCAGCACGGTATCCGCGCCGCGCCCCCCGGTGAGTTTCCTGATCCGGGTATCGGTATCGTCGCCGGTTGCCAGGACGATATCGGTCGCGCCGAATTCGCGGGCGCCGTCGAGCTTTTCCGGGACCGTGTCGACGGCGATCACCCGCGCCGCGCCGGCGACCGCAGCGCCCTGGATGCAGTTCAGGCCCACGCCGCCGGCGCCGACCACCACAACATCGCTGCCCGGTTTCACGCCGGCGGTATTCGCGACCGCGCCGAAGCCGGTGATGACGCCGCAGGACAGCAGGCAGACCGCGTCCATGCCGATGCCGGACGGGATGTTCTGGACCTGGCTGCGGTCGACGACGACGCGCTCGGCGAAGGCGGCCGCCGAAATGCCCTGCTCAATGGGCGTGCCGTCCCGGTCCTTGAGCGGGCTGCCCTGCACCCGGTCATACGGTGTCTCGCAGGTCGCCGGATGCCCGCCGGCGCAGGACGGGCAGGTTCCGCAGGCGCGGATCGGCGTGACCAGCACCGGGTCGCCGGGCGAGAGGCCGGCAACGCCGTCGCCGGTCGCCGTCACATGGCCCGCCGCCTCATGCCCGTAGACCGCCGGCAGATAGCCGCCCCAGGCTCCGTCCATGGCGTGGAGATCCGAATGGCAGACGGCGCAGGCGGCAATGGCGACCTCTACCTCGCCCGGTCCCGGCGGCCGGAGTTCGATGTCCGCGATTTCCAGGGGCGCGCCGAATGACCGGCAGACTGCGGCTCGCATCGCGTTCCCTCCGCTTGCTTCGCGGCACGCCGTATCTCATTTTCGGCGGCTGTGCCATATACGTCGTGCCTTCGGGCCGAAGTTCCTGACGCTCCCTCCGTGCTGCGCGGACTCGATCCATGACTCTCGTTCTGCACCATGCCTGGGACGCCGTCTGTCCGATCAAGGTCCGCATGGGCCTGGCGGAGAAAGGACTGGCCTGGGAATCGGTGCCCTATTCGATCGCGGCGTTCGAGCATCTCGGGCCCGGCTATCTGGCGCTCAACCCGAACGGGACGGTCCCGACGCTGGTCGACGGCGAGAGGATCGTGTTCGAATCGTCGGTCATCAACGAATATCTCGACGACATCGGCCCGGGCCCGCCGCTCACGCCGGCCGATCCCGGCGAACGGGCGGAGATGCGGATGTGGGTGAAGTTCCAGGACGATGTGCTGCACCCGGCGACCCGGCCGCACACTTTCAGCCTGATCCTGCTCCATCCCGAAAGCCCGATGGCGCGCCTGTCCGACGCGGAGATGGAAGCCCGTCTGGCGAGGCACCCCGACCCGAACCGGCTCGCCATGTTCCGGCAGATGGGCCGGACTCCGGCGCCGCCGGCCGCGCTGGAACAGGCCGAAACGGCGCTCGGCCGGGCGCTCGACCGGTTGGAGCGCTGCCTGGCGGACGGCCGGCCGTGGCTCGCCGGCGACGCCTTCTCGCTCGCCGATGTCGCGATGACGGGCGTGATCGACCGGCTGCAATATTGTGGCCTCCGCCGCCTGTGGGAGGCGCGGCAGGGCACCGGGGCCTGGGTGGAACGGCTGCAGGCGCGCCCGGCCTACAGCGAAGCTGTCCCGGCGCCGGAGCAGCGCATGCCGGGGCCGCTGACGGCCTGATTCCGGTCCTGCGGGCTATTGGTGGGAAAGGCCGCCGTCGACCGTGAAGGACTGGCCGGTCACGAAGTCGCTGGCCGGCGACAACAGATAGAGCAGCAGCCCGGCAATATCCTGCGGCACGCCGGAGCGGGGGACGATCTGCCGGGCGACCACCGCGGCGATGTTCTCCTCGGTTTGGCCGGGATTGTCGACCTCGGTCAGGATCTGCCCCGGGCTGATCGCGTTGACGGTGATGCCCGTGCCGCCGAGTTCGCGCGCCATCGAGCGGGTCATGCCGGCCAGCGCCGCCTTCGAAGCGACATAGTGGAGGTAGTTCGGCAGGCCGAGATGCCAGGCGGCCGACGAGATGGTGACGATGCGGCCCCAGCCGGCCGCGCGCATCGCCGGCAGGACCGCCTTTGCAGCATTGAACGCGCCGCCGGCATTGACTCGCATTACCCGGTCCCATTCCTCGGCCGGGATTTCCCAGAAGGGGCGGCGGGCGAGCGCCGCGTTGAGGCCGGCATTGGCGATCAGGCCGTCGATCCGGCCGAAAATCTCGACCGCGCGGTCGGCCATCTCCTGCGTGGCGTCCGGATCGGTCACGTCGGTCGCGACGGCAAGGTGCGGCCCGCCGTTTTCGGCGATTTCCCCGGCCACGCGCCGGCCCGCCTCCCCGTCGATATCCGCGACGACGATCTTCGCGCCGCCGCGGCTCAGCAGATGGGCGTAGGCGCGGCCCAGTCCTTGCCCGGCGCCGGTGATGACGACGACGCGCCCGGCGACACCGATCTCCAGCGGGTCGCCGACCGGTTCGCCGAACGGGCGCTGCGCCATCAGGCGCCGTTCAGATGCTGCCGCAGGAAGGCGAGGGAGCGTCCGTTGGCCAGCGCGGCGGCATCCGCGCGATAGTTGTGCCCGCCTTCCAGGGCGAAGGCATGGCCGGCCCCTTCGTATTCATGCAGGGTTGCGGCGTCGAGCGGGTCCAGCGTATCGACGATTGCGTCGTGCGCCTCCTGCGAACAGAGTTCGTCGGCCCCGGCGATATGGAGCATCAGCGGTCCGGCGATGGCGTCCGCTTCGTCGAGATAGCGGTCGATATTGACGCCGTAGTAGCCGACCGAGCAGTCGGCGTCGCTGCGTACAGCGGTCAGGAAGGCGAGCCGCCCGCCGAGGCAGTAGCCCAGGGTCCCGGCCCGCCCGCTACACTCGGGACGGGCGCGCAGCCAGGCAAGCGTCGCCTTCAGATCGGCGGTCGCCGCCCCGTCGTCGAAGCCGGCGTTGAGTTCCAGTGCGCGCTGCTGCTCCGCCGGGTCCGGCTTCGACGGGTCCTGGATCAACTGGACGCCGGGCTCCTGGCGCCAGAACAGGTCCGGGCAGGCGACGAGATAGCCGTGGCCGGCAAAATCGTCCGCCAGGCGTCGCATCACGGCGTTGACGCCGCAGATATACTGCATGAGCACCAGGCCGGGAGCGGGGCCCTGCGCCGGGCGGGCGAGCCAGGCGTCGAATTTGCCGTCCGGCCCTTCTATCGCTACGGTTTCGCCCGATACAGTTGCGGCAGCCATACCGTTTCCCCGAGTTTTCCGACGGTCCTTTGCGAACATATGCCGATGCAGATAATCCGCCAAGAAAGGAAACGCACGCGCGTGGCGGTCCACCGAAGGCCGGTGCGCCGAAAGCCGCTGTACCGGGCCGGAGCCGTCGGGCCGTGACCCGCGGCGGCCCGGGCGGAGAGACAATCCGCGGCCTGCCGTTCCGGCTGGAGCACAGCCCGTTCTACCTGATGGCGCGGGTCATTTCGAAGGCGACGCGGGGCATCGACGCTGCGCTCGGCGCCACCCGATTCTCCCAGACCCAGTGGCGGGTCCTGATTACGCTTTCGGAACGGGGCGCGCTCTCCATCGGCGACCTTGCGACGGCGACCTTCGTGGAGAGTTCGGCCGTCGGGCGGGCGGTCGGACGCATGGAGCGGGACGGTCTGGTCCGGCGCGAAAGCGATCCCGAAGACCGGCGCATCACGCGGGTCAGCCTATCGCCGGAAGGGCGGCTCAGGATGGAGGAACTCAAATCCGTCGTCGTCGCCGAGATCGATCGTCTGCTCGACGGCTTCAGCACCGAAGACGTGCGGACCCTCAACGCCTGGCTCGCCCGCATCTCGAACAACGCCGACGAAACCGACTGCCGCAGGGGCGCCGACGGCGGCAAGTGAGCGATTGTCCGTCTATTGCGTCGTGCAGGCCGCCGTCGCGGACCGGACCCGCTGCCGTTTCCCTGTCGAAGGCGGGCGGCGTTTCACGGCAACCAACGGTCGACATCGGCAAGCGCGCGCCGGGCCATCGCCTGCTTGCGCATCCGGCCCTTCAGCTTTCTGCCACCGGCTTCGAGCGCCGGCATCAGGCCGAAGTTGACATTCATCGGCTGGAAGCTTTCGGCCGCAGCGCCGCCGGTGATGTGATGCAGCAGGGCGCCCATCGCCGTGGTCGGCGGCGGCGGTGCGAAGGCGGCGCCCAGCCGCTCGGCCGCTGCCATCCGGCCGGCCAGCAGGCCGATCGCCGCGCTTTCGACATACCCTTCGACGCCGGTGATCTGGCCGGCGAAGCGCAGCCGGGGATCGGCCTTCAGGCGCAGTTGCACATCCAGCAGTCTGGGGCTGTTCAGGAAGGTGTTGCGGTGAATGCCGCCGAGCCGGGCGAAACGCGCCTTTTCCAGCCCCGGAATCGTCCGGAATATTTCCGTCTGGGCGCCGTGTTTCAGCTTCGTCTGGAAGCCGACCATGTTGAACAGGGTGCCGAGCGCATTGTCCTGGCGCAGCTGGACCACGGCGTGGGCGCGCCGCCCGGTGCGCGGGTCGGTCAGGCCGACCGGTTTCATCGGGCCGAAGCGCAGGGTCTCCCGGCCGCGCTCGGCCATGACCTCGATCGGCAGGCAGCCCTCGAAGTAGGGCGTGTCCTTCTCCCAGTCCTTGAACGCCGTCTTTTCGCCGGCGATCAAGGCGTCGATGAAGCCGTTATACTGCGCTTCGTCCAGCGGACAGTTGATATAGGCACGGGTGTCTCCGCCCGGACCCGGCTTGTCGTAGCGCGACTGGCGCCAGGCGACGGTCTCGTCGATCGACTCCGCGTGGACAATCGGTGCGATGGCGTCGAAGAAGGCGAGCGATTCCTCGCCGGTCAAATCCAGGATCGCCTGCGCGAGCGCCGGCGAGGTCAACGGGCCGGTCGCGACGACGACCTTGTCCCAGGCGGGCGGCGGCAGGTTCGCGACCTCCTCGCGCCGGATTTCGACCAGCGGGTGTGCTGCGAGCCTGTCCTGGACCGCTGCCGCAAATCCGTTTCGGTCGACCGCGAGCGCGCCGCCCGCAGGTACCTTGTGGGCGTCCGCCGCGGCGAGGATCAGCGAGCCGCAGCGGCGCATCTCCTCGTGCAAGACGCCGACTGCGTTGGCCTCGGCATCGTCGGACCGGAAGGAATTGGAGCAGACCAGTTCGGCAAGCGTGTCCGTCTCGTGGGCATCCGTACCGCGTACGGGCCGCATCTCGTGCAGGATTGCCGGTGCACCGGCCCGCGCCGCCTGCCACGCCGCTTCGCAACCTGCCAGCCCGCCGCCGACGATATGGATGGGGGGAGGAGCGGACGAACGGTTCATGGCGGAGCATCGTCGGGGCGCCCGCCCGGGCTCACCCTGGAGCGAAGGAATGCCCCCGGGTGGATGCAGCCGTCGCCATGCGCCCTACAGACCGTAGCTGCCTCTGCTTCGGCCGGTCACGGCGCGTCGCCGGACGATCATGTCGATCATGCTGCGGAAGATGCCGGGTTCGTCGCCTTCCACTTTCGTGGTGCGCGAGACCCGGTCCACTTTGCGGGCGTCGTTCAACCCATAGGTGCGAATGCGCTTGACTACCAGCTTGTCGTCGAATTGCAGCTCGATAACCTGCTGGGTTTTGACCTTCGGAGCCAGGAAAGCGACCGTTTCTTCCCGCTTGCTGATGTAATACCAGGTCTTGTTGTCGAAGGCCGACACGGTGGACGGCGGCCCCAGGGCGCGCCGTACTTCCGTCGCGGACGTGACCCCCTGGCGGATGCGGACGATATCTTCCTGCTCGGCGGCGTTGCCGCGAATGTCGACGCGCGGCGAGCAGGCCGCAAGCGCAGTCATCGCGCAGAGCCCGGCTGCCAGTAGCCACCGCGTCGCCGTTCCGCGTTTCCGTCTGCTGCGCATTTCTGCCATTCTGCCCATCCGTTCGTTCCCGGTCGGGACCGGCCGCTGCGATCGCGTGACCGGTTCGCCCAAATCGCTTGCCGGGCGCGTCCGGAAAAATACCTGTCAATATCGCCCGATTCGATCCAAATCGATATGCCGCGCCGTCCGGGGAAGTCAATCGAATCCGCCGCCGCACCGGCGGTCGCCGACACGCGGAGCGGGCCTGAACCGTCGCCGTATCCGGGGCTGCGCTGCAACATGAGACCATGACTCTGCTCGATCGCTTTTCGACGATATTCGACAAGGACCGGCGGCGGAACCGGGCGTCGGCCGGGGCGCTCTATGCCTCTATCGTCGCGGCGGCCCGCCACGAACATTTCTATCGGGTGCGCGGCGTGCCGGACACCCTGGACGGCCGGTTCGAACTTCTCGCGCTGCACATCGTGCTGGTCTGCCGCCGCCTTGCCGCCGAAGGCCCGGCCGGCGCCGCGACCGGACAGCATCTTTTTGACACTATGATCGAAGACCTGGACGTGAATCTGCGGGAGCTCGGCGTGAACGATCCGTCGCTCGGCCGGCGGGTCAAGGAGATGGCGCGCGCCTTCTACGGGCGGTGCGGCGCTTATGCCGCGGCGCTGGACGGCCGGGACCGCGCGGCCCTGGAAGGGGCCGTGGCCCGGAACCTTTACGGCACGCTCGATCCCGCGCCGGCGAATATCGCATGGGCGGCCGACTATATCGAAGCGGCGGCGGGGACGCTCGACCGGCTGTCCCTGCCCGCCGTCGCGGCGGCGGATTTCCGCTTCCCGGAGCCGGGATCGTGACCCGGGCGTTGCACTGGGCAGACGCCAGGATAGACATCGCGACGCTCCCTACCGGCGGGGCGACGGTGCGTCTCTCGGCCGGTGCCGAAGACCGGCGCGCCATTGCCGGCCGTCTGCAGCTGCCATCGGTCGAGGCGTGTGCGGCGACTTTTGCGCTGCGGGCGGAACCCGGCCGCGGCGTCCTTGTCGACGGCCGGCTCCGCGCCCGGCTGATCCGCCGCTGCGTGGTGAGCGGAGATACGATGGAAGAGATCGTCGACCGGGCGTTCGCGACCGCGATCGTAAAGGAGGAGCCGGCGACCGCGGGGGACGACACCGCGGAAGAGACGGATTACGAAGTCGCTCCGGATGGCCGGGTCGACCTTGCCGAACTGGCCGTTCAGTTTCTGGCCGTCTCCATGGCGGCGTATCCGCGGGGGCCCGGCGCCGACGCCGTGCTTGCCGCATTCGAGGCACAAGGGGAGGCTGCCGGCGGTGGGAGGGGGAAACCGTTTGCCGGCCTGGGCGCCCGGTTGGGTATGCCGGCGGTGGAGCCGGACGGTGCAGAAGGCGAGGACACCGACGGTTGAACCGCCGGCGGTCTTCGGCGCGGGCCGTTCGTGCGACCGTTGGCCCTTGCCGCCTCCGTGCAGAGAATTTAAGTATCGCCCTCGACAGACACCGCCCCGGCACTCTCCGGGGCGTCTTTCGTGAGCCGGGTCATGGCAGTACCGAAATCGAAAATCTCGAAATCGCGCCGCAACATGCGGCGCGCGCACGACAGCCTCACGGCGGCCAATGTTGCCGAGTGTCCGAACTGCGGCGAGTTAAAGCGGCCGCATCATGTCTGCGGCGCCTGCGGCTATTATGGGGACCGGGAAGTCGTCGACGCGACAGAAGCCTAGGACATTCCAGGCGCGCCTGTGCTAACAGACAGCGACCGGGCAAGCGCCGGCCTTCGGGGCGCCGCTTTCGGGCCGGAGTCGATACGGGCGGGACATTGAGCGGTCGGATCACCATCGCGCTGGACGCCATGGGCGGCGACAACGCTCCGCGGAGCGTGTTGCGCGGCGCGACCATCGCCAAGCGCCGCCACCCTGACCTGGAATTCCTGATTTTCGGGGACGAAGAAAAACTGGCGCCGATGATGAAGCGGTTGATCCGCCTGCGCCGCTCGTCGACGATCATTCACGCGCCCGGCGTCGTCTCGGCGGACGAAAAGGCCGCGACGGCGCTGCGCAGCGGCCGGAATTCCAGCATGCGCAAGGCGATCGATGCGGTTCGCGACGGCGAGGCCGCCGGTGTCGTCTCGGCCGGCAACACCGGTGCGCTCATGGCGATGGCGAAGGTGGTGCTGAAGACCGTGCCGGGAATCGACCGGCCGGCCATGGCCTCCTTCTTCCCGACGCTCCGGGGCGAGACCGCCATGCTCGACCTGGGCGCCAACATCGAATGTTCCGCCGATAACCTGGTCCAGTTCGCTACAATGGGCGAAACCTTCGCGCGCACCGTCCTCGGTTCGCTGCGCCCGACGGTGGGGCTGCTCAATGTCGGTTCGGAAGAGGTGAAGGGACATGAGGAATTGCGCGAGGCCCATGCCATCCTGAAGGAGAGCGGCCTCGCCTACAGCGGCTTCGTGGAGGGCGACGACATCGCCGCCGGAACGGTCGATGTGGTGGTTGCCGACGGATTTACCGGCAACGTGGCGCTGAAATCCGCCGAGGGCACGGCCAAGCTGGTCAACGAATTCGTCCGCCGGACGTTCAAGAGTTCGCTGCTCGCCGCAGTCGGATACCTGTTCGCCCGACGCGCCCTGATCAAGCTGCGCGCCCGGGTCGATCCGCGGCGGTACAACGGTGCGACCTTCCTCGGCCTCAACGGCATCGTGGTGAAATGCCACGGCGGATCGGACGCGCTGGGCTTCGCGACCGGGGTCGGCGTGGCCCGGGACATGATTCGCAACGGTTTCATCGAGAAAATGGTCCGGGAATTCCATGCGCTGCCCGCCGGCGAAGAAGGCGAACGTCCGAGACCCGCCCAAGGCCCCGCGATCGGCCTCAGCGCCCAGCCGGTGTCGCCGTCGTGAGCGGCGGGATCGACGCCGTCGTCACCGGGGTCGGCGCCTATCTGCCGGCGAACGCCGTCAGCAATGCAGACCTCGAAATGCGGGTCGAAACGTCGGATGCGTGGATACAAGCGCGCACCGGCATCCGGCAGCGCCACGTCGCAGCGGAAGGCGAACTGACCTCCGACCTTGCCCTGGCGGCGGCCCGGTCGGCGCTGACCGATGCCGGCGTGGACGGCGCCGAACTGGATCTGATCGTCCTGGCGACGACGACACCGGATTCGACCTTCCCGGCGACCGCCACCAAGGTGCAGGCGGCGCTGGGCATGACGAACGGCGCGGCGTTCGATGTCCAGGCGGTCTGCGCCGGATTCATCTACGCCGTCAGCGTCGCGGCGAATGCGGTGGGGGCGGGCCAGTGCGCGAAGGCTCTGGTGATCGGCGCCGAGACCTTCACGCGCCTGCTCGACTGGAACGACCGCTCGACCTGCGTGCTGTTCGGCGACGGCGCCGGCGCCATCGTGCTGGAGGGACGGGCGTCCAACGGCGCCGACCGGACCGGCGTGCTGTCGAGCCATCTGCATTCCGACGGCCGCTATTACGACCTGCTCTATGTCGATGGCGGGCCGTCTTCAACCGGCACCACCGGCCATGTCCGCATGCAGGGGCCGGAAGTCTTCAAGCATGCCGTGAACAAGCTGGCCGACGCGGTGCGCGAGGCTCTGGTCGCCAACGATCTCGACGCCGGCGACGTCGACTGGTTCGTGCCGCACCAGGCCAACAAGCGGATCATCGACGGCACGGCGAGAAAGCTCGGCATCGAGCCCGAAAGGGTGATTCTGACAGTCGACCGGCACGCCAACACCTCCGCCGCCTCTATACCGCTTGCGCTCCACCAGGGCGTCGCGGACGGCCGGATCAAGAAGGGCGACCTGGTGGTGCTGGAAGCCATCGGCGGCGGCCTCTCCTGGGGCGCCAGCGTCATCCGTTGGTAGGCGCCGGCGCCGGTCCGATCGAGCCGCCGCCCGGCGGCCGGCCTTGCCCGTGACCGTGACCGCGCCGCCCGCAACCTTTTGCGATCCGCTGCCCGAAGCGGCCGATGTGGCGGTTATCGGCGCCGGAATTGCCGGCACCGCCACGGCCTGGTTCCTGGCGCGCGCCGGTGTGTCCGTCCTGCTCTGCGAGAAGGGGCGGGTTGCTGCGGAGCAATCCAGCCGGAACTGGGGCTGGGTGCGGCAACAGGGCCGCGATGCGGCCGAACTCCCGATCATGATGGAATCCAACCGCATCTGGCGCGGCCTTGCGGCGGAGACCGGCGAACCCGGTCTCGCATTCACGCCTGCGGGCTGCGTTTACGTCGCCGCGGACCGGCAAAGGCTCGCCGTCTTCGAGCACTGGTGCGAGATCGCCCGCCGGCACCAGCTCGATACCCGGATGCTGACCCGGAAACAGGTCGACGAACTGCTGCCCGGCGTCGCCGGCGACCGGTATGGCGGTATGGCGACGCCGAGCGACGGCCGGAGCGAACCCCGGTTGGCGGTCCCGGCGCTCGCCCGGGCCGCGCAGCGCCTCGGCGTTACCGTCGCCGAGAATTGCGCGGTGCGAGCGCTCGACCTCGAAGGCGGCCGCCTCGCCGGCATCGTCACCGAACGCGGGCGCGTCCGGTGCGGCAGCGCCGTCCTGGCGGGCGGCGTGTGGTCGGGCCTTTTTGCCGGTAATGCAGGTATTGCCATTCCCCAGTTGCTCGTTCGGGCGACTGCCGTGCGCACCGGGCCCGCGCCGGCGGCGATCGGCCCCAATGTTTCGCTGACGGGCATCGCGCTGCGCCGGCGCGACGATGGCGGCTATACGGTCGGAACGGGCTTCGCCGACCACTTCGTCGGGCCGCCGTCCTTCCGCCATCTTGGGCGTTTCCGCCGGCTGGTCAGGCAATCGGCGCGGGAGCTTCGGCTGTTGCCTGCGGCGCCCCGCGGCTATCCCGGCGCCTGGGCGACGGCGCAGCGCTGGAACGCGGACGAGGAGACGCCCTTCGAACGGGTCCGCGTACTCGATCCGGCGCCGGCGCGCGCCGCCGTCCGGCGCATCCGCGAGCGGCTTCCCCGGCAGGTTCCGGCGCTGGGGAAAATCGGATTTTCGGGGGCCTGGGCCGGGATGATCGACGTGACCCCGGATGCGGTGCCGATTCTCGGCGAAGCCGATGCGATCCCCGGCCTGCTGATCGCGACGGGGTTCAGCGGGCACGGCTTCGGCATCGGGCCGGCGGTCGGCCGGATCGCGGCGGACATGGTGCGCGGCCGCCCGCCCGGCCACGATCTCGACCGGTTTCGCCTCCAGCGGTTTTTCGACGGAAGCGCCATTGTGCCGGGGCCGTACTGAAGGCGCGCCGGGTCTTTTGCGCAGAAAATCCGCCGGCAAATTGGGGCTGTAGCCGCGTCCGGGCCGGTTCGCACGGCCGTCGCCGGGACCGACGAAACGGGAAACGGCGATTTTCTTGACGCTTTCGGGAGTTGGCGGCTACATCTATGCGCTGTTGGGGAGACGGCGATGGTTGCAAAGACAATAACGAGGGCCGACCTCGGGGACGCGGTCTACGAGGAAATCGGGCTGTCACGCAACGATTCGGCAAAACTGGTCGAATCGGTGCTGACCGAAATATGCGATGCCCTGGTCGGCGGCGAGAATGTGAAGGTCTCTTCGTTCGGCAGTTTCATGTTGCGCAACAAGGGCGAGCGGACCGGCCGCAATCCGAAAACCGGCGAGGAAGTGCCGATTTCTCCGCGGCGCGTTCTGGTCTTCCGGCCGTCGAACATTTTGAAGGAACGCCTGAACCGGACGGACGGCGGCTGAGGCCGCGGTTCGACCGGCGCCCGGGCACCGCTGACAGGATACGGCAACCATGGCGTCCGCGCACGACGACCCTCCGGACGGCGGTCCCCGGCATGAGGATCGCGCGTCGAGCCGCCGTACCAAATCGGCGGAGGCTTTCCGTACCATCAGCGAAGTCTCCGACGAAGTCGGAGTGCCGCAGCATGTCCTGCGGTTCTGGGAGACCAAGTTCAGCCAAATCAAACCGCTGAAACGGGGCGGCGGCCGGCGCTACTACCGGCCCGAAGATATCGACCTGATCCATCGAATCAGGGCCTGGCTCTACGACGACGGATATACCATCAAGGGCGTCCAGAAGCTGTTGCGCGAAGGCGGGGCGGCGGCCCCGGCCGGCGCCGGCCGCACCGCCGCGGCCGTCGAACGGGCGCAGGCCGGCGAGAGCGGCCGAAGCCCCGCCGGAGCGTCGGCGCCGGAACGGGGCCGGGTGACAGCCGATCCTCCGGTGCTGCGCCGGCCCGAGGCAACGCCCGCGGCCGAAGATGGAAGCGAGGCCGGCTCTGCGGCGTTGCCGGCCGATGCCCGGCGCGTTCCCCGGGAACCTGCAAGGCCGGATACCGCGGCTGCGGACGGGATATCGCTGGACCGGGCAACGGTAGCGAGCCTGGTGGAGGGCTTGGAGGCGGTTCGCGACCGGCTGCGCGGCCCGCCGCCGGATCCGTAGTTCATTCGTAGTTCCGCTGCGCCGGATTGGCGGCCCGGTGCAGCAGAAGCCGCGTTGTAACCGCGGTCGCCCTGTCCTATTTTCGGCGTCGGGCCGGAGCGTGGCGCAGCCAGGTAGCGCGTCTGACTGGGGGTCAGAAGGTCGTGGGTTCGAGTCCCGCCGCTCCGACCATTCAACCTGTTGCAAAAACCGAATTATCCTGAATTCTCCCGCTCGAATGGCAAGAAAACGAGGCGCGGCCGGCAAACCGCCGCCGGACACCGGGAATCCGGCGCCGGCTTGCAGACGGCGGCGTTTGGGCGGCTTCGGGGCGCACGATCGGCAGTCCGTTCCGGTAAACCGCGCCGCGGTTCGAGCGTCCGGCGAAGCGGCCGGAGAACGCGAACGCGCGCGATAGGGCGCGGCGGTCCGGGGGACAAATTGAATAGGCCCGGGCCGGGCCGCCGGACTGTTCCGACAGGCGCGCCCGCCCTATCTTGCAGGTCCGCCCGCGCGGCCGCTTCCGGGTCGCGGACAGGTCCGGCAATTCCGATACCGCATAGACCGGAGGGGAGTGTGGTGGAGCATGACTGAGCGCGTACCGCACATGCGTAAGGGGCTACCCGAGAAGCAGGGGCTCTACGACCCGCGCAACGAGCACGATGCCTGCGGGATCGGTTTCGTCGTCGACATACGGAACCGCAAGAGCCACCGGATCATCGAACAGGGATTGCAGGTTCTGAAGAATCTGACGCACCGGGGTGCGGTCGGCGCCGATCCGCTGGCCGGCGACGGTGCGGGCATTCTCATTCAGATGCCGGACGCCCATCTGCGCGCGGTTTGCGGCGATATCGGAATCGAACTTCCGGAACCCGGCGAGTACAGCGTCGGCATGGTTTTCATGCCGCAGGCCGAAGGGCCGCGCGCGGACTGCGTTCGTATCGTCGAGGAGATAGTCGAGGCCGAAGGGCAGCATGTCCTGGGCTGGCGCGACGTGCCGGTGGACAATTCCGGGCTGGGCGAGAGCGTGCTGCCGACCGAACCCTCCGTGCGCCAGGTCTTCGTCCGCCGGGGCGAAAACTGTGCGGACCGGGATGCGTTCGAGCGCAAGCTGTTCGTCATCCGCAAGCAGGCGGAGCACCGGATCGACGCCCTGGGCGAGGCGTGCGACGACTTCTACATGCCGTCCCTCTCGTCGCGGACGATCGTCTACAAGGGGATGCTGCTGGCCCATCAGGTGGGCGAGTTCTACCGCGACCTCAGGGACGAGCGGATGGTCACGGCGCTGGCCCTGGTTCACCAGCGGTTTTCCACCAACACCTTCCCGTCCTGGCGGCTGGCGCACCCCTACCGGATGATCTGCCACAACGGCGAGATCAACACGCTGCGCGGCAACATCAACTGGATGGCGGCGCGGCGCCATCTGATGAAGTCCGAACTGCTGGGCGACGATCTGGAAAAGCTCTGGCCGCTGATCACCGAAGGCCAGTCCGATTCGGCGAGCTTCGACAACGCGCTCGAACTCCTGGTGCAGTCCGGATACTCGGTGGCCCACGCCATGATGATGCTCATTCCGGAGGCGTGGACCGGCAATCCGCTGATGGACGAGCGCCGGCGCGCTTTCTACGAATACCACGCAGCGATCATGGAGCCGTGGGACGGGCCGGCGGCCGTGGCGTTCACCGACGGCCGCCAGATCGGCGCGACCCTGGACCGCAACGGGCTGAGGCCCGCCCGCTACGTCATTACCGACGACGACATGGTGGTGATGGGCTCCGAGGTCGGCGTCCTGCCGATCGACGAGAGCCGCATCGTCAAGAAGTGGCGCCTGCAGCCCGGCAAGATGCTGCTGATCGACCTCGAACAGGGCTGCATCCTCGATGACGACATCATCAAGGCCGAACTGTCTTCGGTCCAGCCGTACCAGGAATGGCTGGATCGCACCCGCATTGTGCTGGAGGACCTGCCCGCGACCAACGCCCCCGTCGCTCTGCCCAACCGGGTGACGCTGCTCGATCGGCAACAGGCCTTCGGCTACACGCAGGAAGACCTCAAGTTCCTGATGTCTCCGATGGCGTCGACCGGGCAGGAAGCCGTCGGCTCGATGGGCAACGACATCCCGATTTCGGCGCTGTCGTCGCGTCCCAAGCTGCTCTATTCGTATTTCAAGCAGGTGTTCGCCCAGGTCACTAACCCGCCGATCGATCCGATCCGCGAGGAGCTCGTGATGTCGCTCCTGTCGTTGATCGGCCCGCGGCCCAACCTGCTGGGCATCGACGATACGACGCCGCAAAGGCGCCTCGAGGTCCGCCAGCCCGTCCTGACCAACCGGGGCCTGGAAAAGATCCGCTCGATCGGCGAGATCGCGGACAATGCGTTCCGGACCCTTACCCTCGATCTGACCTATCCCGCCGAACACGGCGCCGAGGGCATGCGGCCGGCGCTCGACTCGGTATGCGCCCAGGCCGAGAAGGCATGCGAGGAAGGCTACAATATCCTGGTGCTCAGCGACCGCGCGATCGGCGAAGACAGAATCGCCATTCCCGCGCTGTTGGGCACGTCGGCGGTTCACCATCATCTGGTGAGGGAGGGGTTGCGAACCCTCCTCGGGCTGGTCGTGGAGACCGGCGAGGCGCGCGAAGTCCATCACTTCTGCACTCTGGCCGGTTACGGCGCCGAAGCGATCAACCCCTATCTCGCGTTCGAGACCCTTTCGGCAATGCGCGACGAGTTGCCGGAGAAGCTCACCGACCGGCAGCTATACCGGCGCTACATCAAGGCGGTCGACAAGGGCATCCTGAAGGTGATGTCCAAGATGGGCATCTCGACCTACCAGTCCTATTGCGGCGCGCAGATTTTCGACGCGGTCGGACTGGGCGAGGATTTCGTCGAGCGGTATTTCACCGGCACGGCGAGCACCATCGGCGGTGTCGGACTCGCCGAGGTCGCGCGCGAGACCGTCGAACGCCACAAGCTGGCCTACGGCGCCGCGCCGGTCTATCGCAACGCGCTCGATGTCGGCGGCGAATACGCCTACCGCCTGCGCGGCGAGGAACACTACTGGACGCCCGACACGGTCATGAATCTGCAGCATGCCGTGCGCGGCGAACTGCCCGAGAAATACCGCGCCTTCGCCGAACAGGTGAACGACCAGGATCACAGGATGATGACGATCCGGGGCCTGTTCGAGCTGATCCCGGCGGAGACGCCGGTGCCGCTCGACGAGGTCGAGCCGGCGCGCGAAATCGTCAAACGGTTCTCGACCGGAGCGATGTCGTTCGGGTCGATCTCGCGCGAGGCGCATTCGACCCTGGCCATCGCCATGAACCGGATCGGCGGCAAGTCGAACACCGGCGAGGGCGGCGAGGAGCCGGACCGGTTCCAGCCCATGCCCAACGGCGATTCCATGCGCTCGGCTATCAAGCAGGTCGCCTCGGGCCGCTTCGGCGTGACCACCGAATACCTCGCCAATTCCGACATGATGCAGATCAAGATGGCCCAGGGCGCGAAACCCGGCGAGGGCGGCCAGTTGCCGGGCCACAAGGTCGATGCCGTCATCGCCAAGGTGCGCCATTCGACGCCGGGCGTCGGCCTGATCTCGCCGCCGCCGCATCACGACATCTACTCGATCGAGGATCTCGCCCAGCTCATCTACGACCTGAAGAACACCAACCCGGACGCCGACGTTTCGGTCAAGCTGGTCTCCGAGGTCGGCGTGGGGACCGTGGCGGCGGGAGTCTCGAAAGCGCGGTCGGACCATGTGACGATTTCGGGTTTCGAGGGCGGCACGGGCGCCAGCCCCCTGACCTCGATCAGCCATGCCGGTTCGCCGTGGGAGATCGGGCTTGCCGAGACGCACCAGACGCTCGTGCTCAACCGGCTGCGCGGCCGGATCGCCGTCCAGGTCGACGGCGGGCTGCGGACGGGTCGCGACGTTGTCGTCGGCGCGCTCCTCGGCGCCGACGAGTTCGGCTTCTCCACGGCGCCGCTGATCGCCGCCGGTTGCATCATGATGCGCAAGTGCCATCTCAACACCTGCCCCGTGGGGGTCGCGACCCAGGATCCGGAGCTGCGCCGCCGGTTCTCCGGTACGCCCGAGCATGTGATCAACTATTTCTTCTATGTCGCCGAAGAGGTGCGCGAGCTGATGGCGCAGCTCGGTTTCCGCACCTTCGACGAAATGATCGGCGAATCGCAGCGGCTCGACCAGCGCCGCGCCATCGAACACTACAAGGCGAAGGGCATCGACCTGTCGCGGATCCTCGCCAAGCCCCATGCCGCACCGGGAGTCGCGACCCATAACAGCGAACGCCAGAACCACAATCTGGAAAAGGTCCTCGATCGCCGGCTGATCGAGCAGGCGCAACCCGCGCTGACTGCACGCCGGCCGGTTCGCATCGACATGCCGATCCGCAATATCCACCGCACCGTCGGCGCGATGCTGTCGGGCGAGGTGGCAAAGCGCTACGGCCATGCCGGCCTGCCGGAAGATACGATCAGCGCAACGTTCCGCGGCACCGCCGGCCAGAGCTTCGGCGCGTTTCTCGCCCACGGCGTCTCGTTCGAGCTGATCGGCGAGGCCAACGACTATACCGGCAAGGGCCTGTCGGGCGGCCGTCTCGTGGTCTATCCGCCGGCCGACAGCGGCGTCGTCCCGGAAGAGAGCATCGTCATCGGCAATACCGTCCTCTACGGCGCGATTGCCGGGGAGTGCTTTTTCCGCGGAGTCGCGGGCGAGCGTTTCGCGGTGCGCAATTCCGGCGCGGTGGCGGTGGTCGAGGGCGTCGGCGACCACGGTTGCGAATACATGACCGGGGGCGTCGTCGTCTGCCTCGGTCATACCGGGCGCAATTTCGCGGCGGGGATGAGTGGCGGCATCGCCTATGTCCTGGACGAGCAGGGCGATTTCGAACGCCGCTGCAACCTGGCGATGGTCGAACTCGAACCCATCAAGGCGGAGGACGATTCGCTCGAACGCCTGGCGCACCAGGGCGGCGATCTCGAAGCCCACGGACTGGTCGATGTCATGCGCGACATGACCCGCTATGACGCCGAACGCCTGAGCCAGCTAATCGAACGGCATGTCCGCTACACCAACTCGGCGCGGGGCAGGCAGATTCTGGAACGCTGGGACTTCTATCTGCCGCAGTTCGTCAAGGTGATGCCGGTCGATTATTACCGCGCCCTCAGGGAAATGGAACTCGCCCAGCCGGCCGATCCCGTCGATCTCGTCGCCGAGAGCCGCTGAACCATGGGCAAGGTTACGGGTTTTCTCGAGATCGACCGGCTCGAACAGCGGTACACGCCGGTCGGCGACCGCATCCGGCATTTCAACGAATTCCTGGTTCCGCTGGACAAGAATACGCTGATGCAGCAGGGCGCGCGCTGCATGGATTGCGGCATTCCGTTCTGCCACACCGGCTGTCCGGTCAACAACATCATCCCCGACTGGAACGACCTCGTCTATCGCGACCAGTGGCGCGAAGCCATCGAAGTCCTGCACTCGACCAACAACTTCCCGGAATTCACCGGCCGTATCTGCCCGGCGCCGTGCGAGGAAGCCTGCACGCTGAACATCAGCGACGCGCCGGTGACGATCAAGACGATCGAATGCGCGATTGCCGACCATGCGTGGAACGAGGGGTGGGTGGTTCCCGACATTCCCGAGACCAGGACCGGCAGGCGCGTCGCCATCGTCGGGTCGGGCCCCGCCGGAATGGCTTGCGCACAGCAGCTGGCGCGCGCCGGGCACGACGTGACGCTGTTCGAGAAGCACGCCAAACCGGGCGGCCTGCTCCGCTACGGCATCCCCGATTTCAAGATGGAAAAGCACTATATCGACCGGCGCGTCGGCCAGATGGAGGCGGAGGGCGTGACCTTCCGCAACGGCGTGCATGTCGGGGTCGATATACCGGCGCGGGAACTGGTCGAGGAGTATGACGCCGTCGTGCTGGCCGGCGGGGCGGAGAAGGCGCGCGACCTGCCCGTCGAAGGGCGGGATCTGGTCGGCGTCGAATTCGCGATGGACTTCCTGCCGCAGCAGAACCGGCGCATCGGCGGGGAACCCCTCGGCGACGGCGAGGAAATTCTCGCCCGCGGCAAGCATGTCGTGGTGATCGGCGGCGGCGATACCGGCTCGGACTGCATCGGGACGTCTTTCCGCCAGGGCGCGGTCTCGGTGACGCAGCTGGAAATCCTGCCCATGCCGCCCGAAAGCCCGGACAAGGAGACCGTCTGGCCCCTGTGGCCGCTGCGCCTGCGCACGTCCTCGTCGCAGGCGGAGGGGGCGCAGCGCGACTGGAGCGTCGCGACCAAGCGCCTGTCCGGCGTCAGCGGCGCCGTTACCGCCCTTCACGGCGTCCGGCTGGACGAAAATCTGAAGGAAATCCCGGGAACCGATTTCGACCTCAAGGCGGAACTCGTGCTGCTGGCGATGGGTTTCGTCCATCCGGTCCATGAAGGCATGATCGAGGATCTCGGTGTCGATCTCGACACACGCGGCAACGTCCTTGCCGATACCGAAAACTACGTCACCTCCGATCCCAGGGTGTTCGCGGCGGGCGACATGCGCCGCGGCCAGTCGCTGGTGGTCTGGGCGATCCGCGAGGGCCGGCAATGCGCCCGCGCCGTGGACGAGTTCCTGATGGGCGGGTCGTCGCTGCCTCGATAGGGCGTGCACGGTGCCTCGATACGGCCCCCCGATCCCGATACGGCCCCCTCGATACGGCCCCCCTTCGGCTTCGCTCAGGGCAGGCTCTCGATACGGCGCTGACGCGCCTACTCGGGATGAGGAGATTGTTGGGGGACTCAAATACCTCAACACCCCCTCTTCCTCATCCTGAGTAGCCCCGGCCGCCAGGCCGGAGCGTATCGAAGGAGCCTGCCCTGAGCTTGTCGAAGGGGGCGTCTCTACCCGCTGCGCGGCGGAAAGCGCGGTCCTGCCCGCGCCGGCACATTTTTTACTTGACTTGAGGAGCAAGGAACATTAAATGAACATCAGATGCGAGAAACGGCCTGTCTGGTGGCGAAAGAAAACCTATTCGGTGACGAAAAAACGCTATATACAGACCGGTCTGTCCACTTTTGATCGAGCGGAAAATGGCGCAATTCCGGGGTTTGTGCGGAAAAGGAAAATGAACGATCGCTAAAGAATGGAGAAGTAGCAACCCGATTCGACGCTGCCCTAGAACTCGCCGCTGATCGTGGCGCCACCGTCGACGACCAGGGTGTGACCGGTCGTGAAATTGCCGGCCTTCGAGGCGAGAAAGACGGCGGCGCCGGCGATTTCCTCGACATGGCCGATGCGCCTGAGCGCATAGTGTTTGACGGCGGCGTTGTAGATTTCCTCGTTCTCCCACAGGGCGCGCGCCATGTCCGTCCTGACGATGGCCGGCGCGATGGCGTTGACCCGCACGTTGCGGTCGCCCCATTCGACGGAAAGGTTGCGCGCCAGGGCAGAATCGGCGGCCTTGGTGATGCCGTAGATGCCGAGATAGCGGGTGCCTTTCAGCCCGCCGATGGAAGAGACGATGATGACTGCGCCGTCGCGCCGTTCGGCCATCTGCGGAATGACCATCTGGCACAGCCAGATGTTGGACCGCAGGTTGGCCCCGGTGGTCTTCTCGTAGGCTTCGTCGGGCAGGTCCTGCAGCGTGCCGAAATAGGGGTTGACCGCCGCGTTGCAGACCAGGATGTCGATGCGGCCGTAATGGGCGTTGGACCGGTCGACAAGGTCTTGCAACTGGTCCTTGTGGGAGATGTTGCAGGCGATGGCGACGGCGTCGCCGCCCTCGTCGCGGATGCCTTGCGCGACCTCCTCGCACTTGTCCAGCTTGCGGCTGGAGATCACCACCTTCGCGCCCTGCGCCGCCATCGCTTCGGCGGTCGCCCGGCCGATGCCCTTGGAGGAGCCGGTTATCAGGGCCACCTTGCCGTCGAGGCGGAACAGGTCGTCGTATTTCATCGGAGATCGTCCGGCTGGAAATCGGAGAGGCGCGCCGGCATGAAGCGGCCCCGCGCCATCGTGGGCCGAAGGGTCAGGTTGCAACGGTCAGGGGCTTCCTATAATCCGATGCCCGACGAATCAACCGGCCGGATAAGGGTCGCACGGATGCCGGCCCGGCATTGCAATGCCCAGGGAGGGATGCATGGACCTCGATATCAGCGCCGAAGACCGGGCCTTCCGCGACGAGGTCAGGGCGTTCATCGACAAGAACCTGCCGTCCGATACCCGGGAAAAGGTGCGCCGCGGCCTGAAGCTCTCCAAGGAAGACCATGTCAACTGGCACAGGATCCTCCACGCCAACGGCTGGGGCGCGCCGGGCTGGCCGGTCGAATTCGGCGGGCCGGACTGGTCGCCGATGCAGCGCCACATCTTCGAGGAGGAGACCGGCCGCAACCACTGCCCGCGCCTGATGCCGTTCGGGCTGAAGATGGTCGGCCCGGTCATCCAGGCCTTCGGCAGCGACGAGCAGAAGGCGCAGCATCTGCCGAAGATCGCGAGTTCGGAGATCCAGTGGTGCCAGGGCTATTCCGAGCCCGGCGCCGGGTCGGACCTCGCCTCGCTCAAGACCCGCGCGGTCCGCGACGGCGACACCTACATCGTTAACGGCCAGAAGACCTGGACGACGGCGGCCCACTGGGCGGACTGGATATTCTGCCTAGTGCGCACCGACGACACGGTGAAGAAGCAGGAGGGCATCTCCTTCCTGCTGATCGACATGACGACGCCGGGCATTACGGTGAAGCCGATCGTCACCATGGAGGGCGGCCACGAGGTTAACGAGGTGTTCTTCGACGACGTCGCCGTGCCGGTTTCGAACCGGGTCGGCGCGGAGAACAAGGGCTGGACCATCGCCAAGTTCCTGCTCGGCCACGAACGGACCAGCATCGCCGAGATCGGCCGCTCCAAGGCGCAACTCGAGAAGTTGAAGGAAATCGCCGCCGCCGAGCAGAAGAACGGCGCTCCGCTGGCCGAAGACCCGCGCTACCGCGAGAAGATCGCCCGGGCCGAGCTGGACCTGATGGCGCTGGAAATGACGCTGCTGCGCGTCGTCTCGGCGGAAAGCGCAGGCAGCGTGCCCGGCCCAGAAGCCTCCCTGCTGAAAATCCGCGCGACGGAGTTGCAGCAGGAACTGGGCGAACTGCTCATGGAGGCGATCGGCTATTACAGCCATCCCGATACGCCCGAGGCCCGCGAGTTCGGCTGGAACGAGCCGTCGGTCGGGCCGGACTACGCCGCCAGCCTGTCGCCGGGCTATTTCAACCTGCGCAAGACCTCGATCTACGGCGGCTCCAACGAGGTCCAACGCGGCATCATCTCCAAGATGGTGCTGGGCTTCTGATCGCCCCCGTGCGCGGCATTCCGTTCCGCCGCAGTCATCGCCTGCCGGGCCGGGCGTCAGCGCGGCCGCGCCACGCCAGCCATTGACGGTAACCTTCCATGCCCTTCGCCCTGACCGACGAACAGAAGCTGCTCCAGGAAAGCGTCGACCGGTTCGTCGAGCGCGACTACGGCTTCGACATCCGCACCCGGCAGGCCGGGAGCGAAGCGGGCTGGAGCGCGGAGACTTGGGCACGGTTCGCCGAACTGGGCTGGCTGGGCGTGCCGTTCGCCGAGAGCGCGGGCGGCTACGGCGGCGGCCCGGTCGAGGCCGGGCTGATTGCGGAGGGACTCGGCAAGGGGCTGGCCGTCGAGCCCTATCTCTGGACCGTCGTGCTCGGCGGCGGCCTGCTGGCCCGGGCGGGGCGGACCGATCTGCTCGGAGACCTCATTGCCGGTAATCTGCAACTCGCAACCGGATTTGCCGAACCGCAGGCGCGCTATGCGCTCACCGACGTTGCGACGACCGCGGAGCGGAGCGGCGGCGATTTTCGGCTGTCCGGCCAAAAAGCCGTGGTCTTCAACGCCCCGTCGGCCGACCGGCTGATCGTGCCGGCGCGCACCGCGGGCGGGCAGACCGAGCCGGGCGGCATTACCCTGTTCCTGCTGCCGGCCGACGCCGACGGCATCGCCCTGCGCGCCTACCGGACGATGGACGACGGCCGGGCCGCCGAAGTGACGCTTGCAAAGGTCCGCGCCGGGGCCGATGAGGTCTTGGGCGACGTCGACAACGGTATGGCGCTGCTCGAACCGGCGATTGACGTTGCCACTTCGGTACTGTGCTGCGAGGCTGCCGGCGTGATGGAGGCGCTGGTGAGCCAGACAAGGGAGTATATCGGGACGCGCAAGCAGTTCGGCGTGCCGCTGTCCAGGTTTCAGGTGTTGCAGCACCGCATGGCCGAGATGTTCATCCACAAGGAGCAGACCCAGTCCATGGCGTACATGGCGGTCGTGCGCGCGGCAGCGGGCGACGGGCCGGAGGCGTCCCGCGCGGCCTCGGCGGCCAAGGCCTACGCGGGCGAAAAGGGCAAGTCGGTCGGTCAGGAAGCGATCCAGATGCACGGCGGCATGGGCATGACCCGTGAAATGCCGATCAGCGCCCATTTCAAGCGAATCACCATGATCGGCACCCTGTTCGGCGACGCCGACCACCACCTCGACCGCTTCGCCGACCTGGGTGCCGGCGCCGGGGCCGGCTGAGGGAGGGCGCCGGATGGCCGAAAATCCGATACCGATCAAGGGCCTGGATCACATCGTCCTGCGCGTGCGGGATATCGATACGATGCTCCGCTATTACGGCGAGGTGCTCGGCTGCACGCTCGAGAAGGTCCAGGAGGATATCGGCCTCTGGCAGATGCGCGCCGGCGATGCGCTGATCGACTTCGCACCCGTCGACGGTCCCATCGGCACGCAGAAGGGCCCGGCGCCGGGCCGGGAGGGCCACAACCAGGACCATTTCTGCCTGCTGGTCGATCCATGGGACGAGCAGGCCATCCGCGGTGCGCTGGAAGCGCGCGGCTGCGATGTGGAGGATTCCGCGATCCGCTACGGCGCGACCGGCTACGGCCCGTCGATCTATCTCACCGACCCGGAGGGCAATACGGTCGAACTGAAAGGCCCTTCGACCTGACCGTTCTGCGCCGTGGCTGAGCCTCCTCTCTCGGTCACGCCGAACCGGCGCCTGCAATCCGCCCTGTGGATGATACTCGCGGTCACGCTGTGGACCGGCGTGGCGATCTGCGTGCGCATGCTCGAGGGACGGGTGCCGATCTCCGACCTGTCCTTCTACCGCGGGTTGCTTTCGGTCGCCGTGATGATGCCGCTGATCCGGCGCGCCGGCCGGATGGGGCATGGCGGCCCCCTGCGCAAGGCCATGCCCTGGTTCGTCCTGCGCGGTGTGTTCATCTTCACCGCCCAGACCTGCTTCTATTTCGCCCTGACCTGGATGCCGATGGCCGAGGCGACCGTCCTCAGCGGAACGACGCCGATCTTCCTCGCCTTGATGGCAGGGATGTTTCTGGGCGAGAAGGTATCGGCGGTGCGCTGGGCCGCGATCGCCATGGGCTTCGCCGGCATCGTCTTGATCCTCAGGCCGGGGGCGGCGGTCATCCAGACCGCTGCGATAACCGCGCTGGCCTCGGCGGTGCTCTTCGCCAGCAGCTCGGCGATCAACAAGTATCTTTCGCGCACCGAGCCGGCGAGCCGGATCGTCGGCTGGACCAACCTGATGATCGCCGCGGTCGCCGCGATCCCGTTCGTCTACAATTCGTACGTCCCGCAATGGAGCGACCTGCCCTGGATCGCGGCAATCACCGTCCTCGGCACCGGGGCGCAATACGGCCTGGCACGCGCCATCGCCGCGGCCGACGCCAGTTTTTCCGGACCGTTCGACTTCCTGCGCATGCCCTTCTCGGCAATTGCCGCGTTGATCCTGTTCGCCGAGTGGCCGGATATCTGGGTCTGGGTCGGCACCGGCATCGTCTTTGCCAGCATCTTCGGCCTCACCCGCGACCGCGCCCTGTTCCGCCACCGCACGGGGGCGTCGTCGGGGTAGGCCGTATACGGACGATGCGATCCGTATCCTTTGGAACTGCCTCTGTATTCCGGCTATCGGATCGGAAAGAGACCGGGCTGTCCGCCGAAGGGGCGGAACGGAAGCCAACTCGCCGTCATTCGATATTCTCGGCCGAATATCTCAGGCTCAGGGTCTCGCCGCGCACCGGGTCTTCCAGTTCCACTTCGAATCCGTCGGCTTTGCCGTGCGGTCGCCCTGCCTGGCGGGCGGCGAACAGGATGACGCGTTCGGTCGGCAGGTCGTCGAGAGCGGCAAAGCCGGCGATGCGGCCCGCAGGTTCTTCGGTTGCCGGCCTGCGCTCGTCCCCGGTCAGGTGCCAGCTGCGCAATTTCAGCCGGTTGAGATGGGGCGCGACATCCGCGAGCCGCCAGGCCTGCCGGCTGAGCGGCTTGGCGCAGGCCAGAAGCGCCGGCGCATAGAAACTTGCCGAATGCAAAGAGGCGACGGTGAGCAGCGGCCCGTCGCCGGCGGCGACCAGGGCGATGGCTGCGATGCCATGCTGGCTACCGCCCGGCTGCTGGATCGCAGAGGCCGTGGTCAGCCGGTCGACCGGCAGCGCGACGATCTTGCCCGCGCCGTAGGAAACCCAGGCCAGCTCGATGACCAGGTCCGGCGTGTAGACCTTGCCGCCGGACCTCACATGCGGCCGGTAGAGAAAATGGCTCGACACCGGACCGGCCCCGGCCTCAGCCGTCCGGGTCCGGCCGGGCGGCGACCGCCAGCAGCTCGATCTTGTTGTTGCCGGCGAAGGTGACCTGCACGCAGGAGCGCATCGGCCAGTGCTGCGGCTCGTCGCCGATCCAGTCGGCCCACCAGCGGTCGAATTCGCCCTTGCGCCCGATATCGTAGAGGTAGACCTGCACGTTGATGAGGCGGGTCCTGTCGGTGCCCGCGGCGGCGAGGCCCCGGTCGAGCGCGTCGAAGGCGCGCTTCGCCTGTTCCTCGAAATCGAGCGAGAAGTCGTCGGACATGCCGAGCGCCCAGACGAAGTCCTTGTAGGCCGAGCCCCAGCTCCGGGTCGGCACGTTGCCCGGAATGCGCAGGATATCGCTCATGCCGTCGCCTCCTTTGTGCCGGCGCCGCCTATTCCGCTGCCTGCGCCGCGGCGGGCGCCTGCAGCAGATTGTCGATCACGTCGTCCGTCGTGCGTACGTCGCCGAAGCTCTGCCAGAAGCTGGTCAGCCCGGCGAGATGGTCCTCGTCGAAGCGCGCCGCGTTGCCGTCGAGCACCATGACCGCGCGGTAGCCGATCATCATGGCGTCGCGCGCGCTCGATTCGCAGCACATGTTGGTCGCCGTGCCGCAGACCAGCAGGTTTTCGATACCGCGCGCCCGGAGCTGCCCGTCCAGGTCCGACGCGCCCTGGATGAAGGCGCTGAACCGGCTCTTGCGGCTGACGATGTCGCCGTCCTTCACGACCAGGTCGGGATAGAGCGCGTGGCCCTCGCTGCCCTCGGTCAGGCCGTTCTTGTGGGCGTGCATCTTGGCCTCGGTGAAGAAATAGTCGTGATAGATCGGCCACTGGCTCTCGCCGCCCATCTCCTCCGCAACGGTCAGCAGCACCCAGGCGACGACCCCGCCGCGGTCCCGGACGACGTCGGCCAGGCGGTTGATGTTGGGCACGATGCTGATCGCGGTCTCGACTTCCGCGACGAAGAAATTCTGCATGTCGATGACGACCAGCGCCGTGCGCGCCGGGTCGAAGCTGTCGAACACCTCCAGCTTGCCGCGCTTGGCCATGATGCGGTCGATGACGTATTGCGGCATTTCCAGGTTGTGCGGCATGGCTTTCCTCCCCTTGCTCCCGTTTCCGGGGTGCGTTCGAATTCAGGCCACCGGCTGCCAGGCGATCATGCGCAGCTCGCCCAGTTCCCGGCGCAATTTGAGCCAGCTCTCGCCGCCGTCGGTCGAGCGGAAGACCTGGCCGAAGATGGTGCAGAAAAAGATCAGGTCCGGGTCCGCCGGATTGGTCGCGATCCACCAGATGGTCGTGTTGGGCGGCTCGGGCAGATCGACGATTTCCCAGGTCTCGCCCCTGTCGCGGCTGCGGAACAGCATGCCCTGCTCGCCCGACGGCTTGTCGCCGACCGAGAGAAACATGACGCCGGAATCGTCGGGGCGCTTCGCGATGCAGCGGAAATAGGGCCAGGGGGCGTCCGGCACCTCGATCCACTGCCAGCTCCGACCCTCGTCGCGGCTGCGGTGCAGGCCCTCTTCGGTGGAGCACAGGATGGTCCGGCCGTCTCCGTCATCGTCGTCGAAGAAAACCAGATTGTGGGTGTCCGGGCTCTTCAGCCCGTCGATGCATTTCTCCCAGGTCTCGCCGCCGTCGCGGCTGACGAAGATGCCGTCGATCTCGATGGTCACCCAGATCGTCTCGCGGTCGCGCGGATCGAAATGGATCGAGGTGACCCGCGGCGTGTTGATGAATTCGCATTCCACGCCGTTGCCAACATCGCAGCGCCGCCACGTCCGGCCGCCGTCCGCCGAGCGATAGAGCTGTGCCGGGCGCGTGCCGGCGAAGATAACATCGGGATCGTGGGGCGACTGGCCGATCTGGAGAATGTGCAGCCCGTCCATCGGCGACGGCAGATGCTCCCAGCGGTCGCCCGCCACCGTCCAGTGGTAGACGCCGATATCGGTGCCCGCCAGCACGTCGCCCGGCCGCGCCGGATGGGTCGCGACGCACCAGGCGCGGGATTCGTTGTAGATGCCGCCGGTCGGCGTGAAGGCGCGGTTCCAGCTCTCGCCCAGGTCGTGGCTGAACCAGACCGAATGGCCGACCGACGCGGCATAGACGGTGACGTTCATGCAGCCTCCCGAACGGCGCGCAGGCGCGGTTGTACCATTATTTCCCGGCTGCCGGACAAGTCTTCGTCGCTGCGGCTTCGCGGTCCGCTATCGGGCGGTCGGGCGTTCCGGGACCTCCGCATTGCCATCGGAGCCGTTTCGAGCGTCTGTCGTCATCCGGGTCGCGGCGTCCGGGATTCGCGCTCCGCAACCGCCCCTTCGGTACATAATCCCGGCTCCGTTGACACGAGCATGAAATCCGGCGATTCCATGCGCACCGAGCTTTTCGACTACGCCGGTAACACCGTCCTGGGTGTCATCGAACAAACTGTGGAACGAAGCCATCGACGGCCCCGCTAAAGAAGATGCTGAAAACACTACGATTTTCTGGCGATCACAACACGCAGGGCAGGAGACCAATATGACGCTTGAGCTGTACTATCTCGAAGAAACCGATTCAATCTGCTCCAATAGAGCCGTCGTCACCCTGGCAGAAAAGGGGATCACGGACTGGATTCCCCGCAAGATGATCCTGATGAACCGGGATCAGTTTCAGCCCGAATATCTCAAACTCAATCCCCAAGGCGTCGTGCCGACCCTCGTTCACAACGGTAGGCCAATCCGCGAGTCCTCTCTTATCACGAAATACATCGACGGTCTGCGGCCCGACCCGCCGTTAAAGCCCGGCGATCCCTTTGAACGATACCAAATGGACGAATGGATCAAGCTGTTTGACGAGAGGGCATTCGAAGCCACGGCGGTGGTCAATTTCGTGACGAAATTTCGCCTGACCGTGCCGCGGGAGAAGATGGAGGAACGCTGGAAAGTCATTCCCAGCATCGACCGGCTTTATCGCCAGCAGTCGGTCATCAGGGAGGGTGTTTCCTCGCCCTACGTTATGCGCGCCATCGGCTCGTTCGAGATGGTCTTCAAACTGATGGAGCACGCACTTGCCGACGGCCGGCCGTATCTTATGGGCGACCGGTTTACGTTGGCCGAAACCAACCTTGCGCCCTTTGTCAAAGTGCTGGAGATGGTCCGTTTCCTCGATTTCTGGCTGGAGCCCTATCCGCTGACCCGGGCCTGGTGGGACCGTATGGCGAGCCGGCCGAGCATGCAGCGGCTCGACGACTTCCCCTACAGCGCCGTCTCCGAAGACTCTCCGCACGCCGTGTCCGGCCGGAAAACGGAACCCGAGTTCCGCGTGAAACTGGCGGAATACCGGGAGCGATTCGACTACGCTTTCAATCCCGGCAGCTAGGATCGGCTTCGATACCGGAGGCCAGAGCGGTTGAAGCGGTCAGGGAAACACTCGAACGCCAGCTCGATCCGCGTCAGCCGCCCAGTTCCCTCCGTACGATGGCCGCGCCTTCCACCAGGGCCTGGAGTTTGCCGCGGGCGACCGCCGGGTCGAGATATTTCATCCCGCAGTCCGGCGCGGCGACGATCCGCTCGGCCGGCAGCACGTCGAGCGCCCGGCGCAGCCGGCCGGCCACGGCTTCGGCGGTCTCGGCGACGGGATCGGCCAGGTCGATCACGCCGACCATGATCTGCTTGGACGGCAGGTGTTCGACGATCGACAGGTCGAGCTGCGGCTGGGCGGCCTCGATCGAAATCTGGTCGGCGGCGCAGGCGTCGAGTTCGGGCAGAAAGGAATAACCCGACGGCTTCTCCTTGACCGTATAGGCGTAGCCGAAACACAGATGGACGACCGTCGGCCCGGCGGCGCCCGCCAACGCGTGGTCGATTGCCTGTATCGCAAATTGCCGAGCCTTCTCCGGCCGCGCCTGCATCCACGGCTCGTCGAGCTGGACGATATCGGCGCCGGCGGCGAACAGGTCCCGCACCTCTTCGCGCACGATCTCGGCCAGCGCCATCACGACGGCCTCCTCGTCGCCGTAATGCTCGTCGACCGAAACCTGGGACAGGGTGAACGGTCCCGGCAGCGTCATCTTGATCGGCCGGCCGGTATGCCGGCGCAAGAACTCGGTGTCGCGCGCCTCGACCGGATGGCGGCGGCGGAGCGGCCCCGTTATGCGCGGCACCGGAATCGTCTTGCCCGGCGAGCGCCCTGGCACCATCGCCGGGTTGTCGACATCGATACCGTCGAGCGCCGTGTGGAACCGGTTGGAATAGCTTTCGCGCCGGATCTCGCCGTCGGTCAGGATATCGAGGCCGGCCTCCTCGAAGGTACGGATCGCCATCAGGGTAGCGGCATCCTGCGCGTCCTCCAGTCCGTCCCCGTCGATGCGCCAGATATCGTCGCCGCGGGCGCGCGACGGCGGCCGGCCGGTCAGCCTTTCGCGGTCGACCAGCCAATCCGGCTGGACATAGCTGCCGGTCAGCGTCGTCGGGATGAGCGGGAGGTCGGGGAGTGCGGTCATGGGCCAGTCCTTGCGTCCGGTCGGCAGGCGTCCTTGTCGTCGCCGGGCCGACGCTCAAGATCGGGGCGGTCTCACCGCCGTGTCGGCTTTCCCCGGCAGCGCGCAGCCTCGGGCGTAACCGCCCGCCGTGCTCACGTCCAGACGGGCCTGCATGTCCTCGGCCCTAGCCCTGCCTTCCCGCATCTGCCGCTGCACCTGCCGCGCCTTCACCCGTACAGCAGCGCGCAGCGGACTTCGATGCTCCAGCGGTCGGGGGCGTCGGGCGGGGTGGCGGGGTCCTTGAAGGCGCTGTGGAAGCTGAAGGTGCTGGACCCGCCTTCGGCGTCGGCATCGGGCCGCGCGCCGCCCGTCCGGGCCAGGGCGCCCGCCGAATCCCACTGCTTGATGAGCAGCGCCTCCTCGCGCGTCATGCCCGACCAGTAAACCCAGCGGTGGCGCGTATTGTGCTTGGCGAAATAGTTCTCGCCGATCCGGTCGCTGTAGTGGATCTCGAAGACGACCAGCTCGTCGGGCTGCACGGTCGCGGCGTCGCACAGCGCAAGCGGCCGGGTCGCCACCGGCTCGCGGGCGATGTTGCGCCAGAGGTTGACGAGCGCGAAGCGCCCGCTCTCGATGGCGCGTTCGACGGCGCCGGGGTCGAGCAGCGTCTCGCCCTCGGCCAGCGCGGTACGGTAGGTGTCGTTGGCGGTCGGCGGACGGGCCAGGTCGCGCAGCCGCTGCGGCGCGCTGGTGAGGGTGTAGTCGCCGTGCACCACATGGGCCGGGCCCTGGACCTGCTGGCCGCCGGCGATGCGCTTCCTGTCGGACTTGCCGCTGGCCGAGCGGATATTGTGGTCGAACGCGGCCACGGTGGCGGCCCCGGTCGCCGCCTGCATGATCGCCACGCAGTCCGGATAGTAGGTGTGCACCACCGCCTCGTGATCGAGGAAGTCGAGGTCGGGATGAGCCATCGGCCGGTCGAGCAGCTCGAAGCCGTTGGCCGCCAGCGTTGGCCGCTCGCCGGGCGGCAGCGTGCGCGCATCGACGATCTTCATTTCGCGCGGTTCGAGGTCGATGCCCTCGAAGCCGCTGTCGCTGCCGTCGAGGTCGCGGCGGGTGAGCACCTTGCCGTTGCGGTAGAGCGACGATTCCGCAGCCGGCGCCATGTAGCGGAAGGCGCCGAGGCGGGAATCCTCGTGCAGCGTATCAATGGCCGGGTCGGTCATTCTGGCGATCCGTCTTCGGGTGACGACTGTCAGGGCTTGAATTAAGTCCGGTTCGCGCGGCGGGAATATCTACTCGGTGTCCGGATCCCGGGTGGCGCTCCACGACTTGCTCGTGCCCTGCACCATGTGGCGGACATTCTCCAGGCCCTGCGGTTCCTCGAAGAACAGGGTGCGTTTCGCGGCCATCTCCGGCATGTCCTGCGCCACATACATGATCGTGTCCTCGTCATGCTCCGGGTCGGCATGGTGTTCGTGATAGGCCCAGGCCGGGCAGACGATGGTGTCGCCGCGCTTGTAGGGATATCGGACGCCTTCGACCGTCGTCCATCCGCGGCCCTGCAGATAGTGGTAGATGGCGACCGAGTTGTGCCGGTGGTTGGGCACCAGCTCGCCCGGGTGGATCAGCTGGATGCCGATGAAGATGCCGGGCGCGGCGCCGGCGAGGTCGCCGTGATCCTCGTTGACAAGGGCGACGAAGCGGCGCTCGGCATGGCGGATCGGATCCTTGCCCAGTTCTTCGAGCAGGCCGAGCATCTCGTCGCCGTCCCACTTGCAGCCGCGCACCGCGCCGTGGCGCACGCGCTGGAAATATTCGTCCGCGGTGATGACGCGGGCGTTGCCGTAGCCGGGCTCGCCCTGCGCTTCCGCCGCTTCCTTTGCCGCCTGTCGCGGTTTTTCCTGCACCGTCATAACTTGCGCTCCCGGATTGTGCGCGCCGGCGGGGTACGGGCCGCACGGCGCCGTGGCTTCGTTGGATACCGCTGCCGGCGCGCAGGTTCAAGGCGCCGGCTCAGGGGCGCGCTTCCCTAAAGCCCCATCTGCGCCTGGATGAGTCGGCTCAGCGGGCTTGCGGGATCGCGCAGGCAGAAGGCGGCGGCGAAATGGTCGGCGCCGCCCTGGACGTAGAGGTCGGCCTCGATGCCGCTATCCGCCAGGGCCTTCAGATAGGCGTCCGCTTGGGGGCCGAACTCGGTTGGGTCCTTCGTGCCGTAGGAGATCGTCACCGGCGCCGCGACGGGGGGCGGGTTGTGCACCGGGCTGACCCGCGGAACGTCCGCCGGCTCCAACTGTATCCACTCGTTGATGTAGGCCAGGCGCAGCGGCTCCAGGTCGTACAGGCCGCTGATCGGCGTCGCGCCCTTGATCGCGTCGGCGGGCAGGCCGTAGCGCGTCCAGTCGGTCGCCAGCATCATGGCGGTGAGATGGCCGCCGGCGGAATGGCCGGAGACGAAGAAGCGGTCGCGGTCGGCGCCGTAGTCCGCCGCATGGTTCCAGCACCAGACGACGGCCTGCCGGCATTGCTCGACGATCGTGTCGAGGGTGACGCTCGGGCACAAGTCGTAGGAGTTGACCGCGACCGTCGCGCCGGCCGGCACCAGCCCGGCGGCGACGAAACTGTGCTCCTCCTTGGTCAGCGCGCGCCAGTAGCCGCCGTGAATGAACAGATGCATCGGGCCGCCCTTGCTGCCGGAGGGAAAGACATCCAGCACCTCCATCTCGGACGTTCCGAAGGCTTTGTCCGGGTCGATGTCCAGCGCCTTGCGCGCTGCCGCGGCCTCGGCCTCCCACATTGCGATCGTGGCGTCGAAATCGACCGTTGCGCGGGCGTTATAGGCGGCGTCGAGCCCCTCTTGGTCGTAGTCGCGATATACCCTGGCTGCCATTGTCATCTCCCTGTCGCTGGCCTCGGCGTGTTGGAACCGGCCGGCCGCGGGCGTGAGACTACTGCCTGACGGCGCGCCGAGAAAGCCGGTCGGGTCCCTCGGTTGGCGACTGTCGCCCTCAGCCGCCCCGTCCCGCCAGCTTGTCGAGCAAGAGGCCCGGTTCGCCGGGGGCTTCGCCGCCGCGCCAGGCGACGTGCTGGTCGGGCCGGACGATCAGCAAGCGGTCGGGTACCGGGACGGCGGTAATTCCTTCGACGTCCAGCATCGCCAGCGGGAACCGCTTTTCGCGCGCTGCCGACAGCATATTCGATACCTCCACCGACCTGTCGAAGCGCACCAGCGTGTATTCCGGCCCCAACGCATCGTAAAAGCTGCGTCCCTCGCCGAGCCAGAAATGCGGCGCCCGGCAACCGGGCACGGTCGAGGGCGTATATTCCGCCATGCTGTACGGCGGATGGGCTTCGCCATCGTAGGCGACGATCGGCGAGCGGTCGTAGTAGTAGCCGAAGTTCAGGCCGGCACAGCAATATTGCTGGACGTTGAGGTCGTAGGCGCGTTGCCCCAGTTCGGCTCGCGCCGCGGCGCCGGCCGGGCTGTCTTCTTCCAGATTGGCCGGCACGCCGCCCCGCTGGCTGGCCATGGCGTGCGCATGGTCCATGGCGAAATGCGAGACCTGATGCGTGATTGGCAGGCGCTCGGCTTCGTAGGCACCGAGGATCGCAGGCGCGGCCCAGCCGTTGAGACGGGCGGCGAGCAGCCATGCCAGATTGGCCGCATCGGCGACGCCGGCGTTCATGCCGTAGCCGCCATAGGGCACCCAGATATGGGCGGCGTCGCCGCAGATGAAGACGGGGCCGTCGCGAAACCGGTCCGCCACCAGGCGGCGGCCGAACCAGTCCTCCTTGGCAATCGTCTCGTATCGGAAGCTGTCGTCCACGCCGAGGATGGTGCGGATCGCCCAGTCCCGGTCGATAGCGCCGAAATCCGCCTCCTCCGGGCGCAAATAGTTGTGGACGATCCAGGTTTCCCGGCCGTCGATGGCATAGACGTTACCCGACCGCCGCGGATTCAGGGAAAAGGTCGCCCAGGCCCGTTGCTCCCGCTGCAGGCCGATCAGGTCCGGCGCCCGGATGAAGGTCGATTGCGCGCGCTGGACCGCGGGATCGCCTTCGAGCTGCGCTCCGATCGCCTTGCGCACCAGCGACGAGCCGCCGTCGCAGCCGACCAGGTAGCGGCATTCGACGGTCAGGACTTCGCCGGTCTTCAGGTCCCTTACCTGCGCCTGTGCGCCGCCGTTCCCGTATTCGAATGCTTCCCCTTCCATCTCGCTCAGGATCCGGAGCTTCGGCATCTGTGCGGCATGGTCGAACAGGATCGGCTCCAGGAAGATCTGGTTGATCCGGTGCGGCGGCTCCGGCGTCGGCCAGTCGGTGTCCGGGCCGCCGGTCGCGATGTAGCGGTCGCGCCGGCACGGGATCGGGATACGCGCGAGTTCCTGCCCGGTGAAGCAGGTCCGGTAGGACACATCGTTCGGATAATCGGCGGGCAGGCCGGCGTTACGCAGCTTTCCCGCCACGCCCAGACGCCGGAATATCTCCATGGTCCGCGCCGAGACATGGTTGCATTTGGGCGGCGGCGGCGCGGCCCGGGCCCGCTTCTCGACGACCGTCGCCTCGACGCCGCGCCAGGCCAGGTCCATCGCCAGCGTCAGGCCGACCGGGCCGGCACCGACGATCAGGACCGGCGTTTCAAGCCGTGCGGTCATTCGACGGGCCGGCCCGTAGGGCAGGCGAGCGGGCATCGAGCAGGAGGGTGAGCGCTACGGCGGCGCCGGCCGGCGCCAGCGACAAGGCCGAATCGGGACCGGTCCAGACAGTCGCGCTGCCGCTTGCCAGCGCAAGGGCGAACAGCAGCCCGGCATGAAGCCGGCCGGCGATGCCGCGCCCGGCGACGACCGCCATGCGGCCGAGGATGTAGCCGGCCGCCAGACAGGTCGCCAGCGCATAGCCGATGGCGAGCCAGCCTCCGTCGAGCAGAATGGCCGGGTTGAAGGCCCACAGGAACGGCAGCAGATAGGCGGCGACGGCGAGTTGAACGCCGCTGAATCCGGTGCGCCACATGTCGCTGCCGGCGATCTCGGCGGCCACCATGCTGGCGACGGCAACCGGCGGCGTCAGCATGCTCAACAGCCCGAAATAGAACAGGAAGAGATGCGCCGCCATGGGCGTCAGGCCCATCTCGATCAGCGCCGGCGCAATGACGGAAACCAGCACGATATAGACCGCCGCGGTCGGCATCCCCATGCCGAGGACGATGCAGATTACAGCGGTGAGCAGCAGCATCGTCAGCAGACCGGAGGACTGGCCGATCGCCGTCAGGATGAGCGAAAGCTGGAAGGCCAGGCCGGTGCTGTTCATAACGCCGATAATGATGCCGGCGCCGCCGGCGATCAGCAGCAGCGGCATCAGGTTCAGTCCGCCGCCGACGAACAGTTCCCGGATCTCGGCGGCGGTCACCGTCTGCCGTTGCAGCGCGCGTTTCAGCAGCAGCAGGAGCAGGACGGCCGCTGCTGCGTACAGCGCGGACAGTCCCGGATTGTAGCCGAGGCCGAACAGGAAATAGATCAGGATGGCCAGCGGGATGGCGAACACCCAGCCGCCCGCCAGCGTCGCCAGCACCTTCGGCAGGGCCTCGCGCGGCGCACCGCGGATGCCGTAGCGCACCGCCAGGCCGTCGACCTGCAGAAAAAGCACCACGAAATAGAGGATGGCCGGAACCAGTGCGGCGGCCACCACATCCTCGTAGGGCACTTCGAGAAACTCGGCGATGATGAAGGCCGTCGCTCCCATGACCGGCGGCGCGATCTGCCCGCCGTTCGACGCCACCGCCTCGATCGCGCCGGCATGCCGGGGCCGGAAGCCGGACTTCTTCATCATCGGGATGGTGACGATGCCGGTCGACATGATGTTGCCGACCGTCGAGCCGGAGATCGTGCCAAAGGCGCTCGACGCAACCACCGCGACCTTGGCCGGCCCGCCGCGCCGGTGACCCATCCAGCTCATGGCGAGATCGTTGAAGAAGGCGGTTGCGCCGCTGATCTGGAGCAGCTTGCCGAACACGATGAAGGCCAGCACCAGTTCGGTGACGACGCGCAGCACAATGCCGGGCACGCCGTTATTGTCGGCATAAAGGTAGAGGATCGTCTTGGTCGGCGGGAAAACCTCCGCCTCCAGCGTGCCGGGCAGCAGGTTGCCGAAATAGGCGTAGGCAATGAGCAGCCAGACCAGGCCGGCGATAACCCTGCCGGCGGCCTTGCGCAGGCCCTCCAGTGCGAGCGCGATCGCAACAATCCCCGGCCCCCACATGTCAGGGGTCCGATCCGCCATACTGACGATCCAGAGCTCGAAATTGACTGCCATCCACGACCATGCCGCGATGGCGGCAAGCGCCAGGACGACATCGAGGGCTACGGCCCGGCGGAAGTAGGGGTAGTTCAGCAGGGCTGCGGCCGTGGCGCAGCCGAGCACCACCGCCACGACCTGCTGGGATACCAGCGCAAGGCCGAAATAGTTCGGGATCGACAGGATCCAGGCAACACCGAGAATCGGCAGCAGCGCAAGGCAGGCATGCAAAAGCGATCGGCGCACGCGGTCCACGCCGATCGCTCCTGCCGTATTTGCGTCGGGCGGGCCTATTTCAGGCTGGCCTCATGCTTGTCGTTGGCGGCGGTCCAGAGGCCCGCTTCCTTGTAGTATTTGAACGCGCCGGGATGGTACGGCATCGCATTGGTGGCCGGGGCCAGGGCCGAGGGCTTGACGCCGCGCAACGGCGGATAGGCCTTCTGCAAGGCCTGCCAGTTCTGATGGATGGTCTTCGCCAGCCTGTAGGCGTCGGTATCGGAAACCGAAGTGCCGGCGTTGATATAAGTGTCGAACGCCGCCACTTTCGTTTCGCCGACGACGAACGGCCGCCGCTTGTGCGGCCTGGCGACCAGGGTTCGCGAGCCTGCGATGCCCGCGTTCATTTTCGCGTCGGTCGCCATCTTGCCGAGGGCGACGATGCGCAGGCCGCCGGGCACCGTTGCATGGGCCTTTCGCATCGCCGGCATGAGCAGGGCGACCGGGGCGGCGTCGGCCCGTCCCTCGATCACCATGTTGATGCCTTTGACGACGCCGCCCGAATCGACGGCCTTGACGTCGGTTTCCTTGAGGCCGGCGGTTTCCAGAATGGTCCGGTTGAGCCTGGCCAGGGAGACATTCGTCTTGACCTTCACGACGACGCGTTTGCCCTTCAGGTCCTCGACCGATTTGATCCCGGTGTTGGCCTTGACCATGTAGGCGTACGGCAGAACCCAGATCCGGGCGATGACGCGCACCTTCTTGACCGCCTTCCGGTAGGGCGCCTGACCGTTGAAGGCGAGGCCCGAATCGAGGCTGGAGTTCAGCCCGAGCGTGATTTCGCCGGCTTCCATCAGGGGCAGATACACGGAAGAGCCCGCGTGCGGCTGGGCTGTCGAGCGGATGCCGAGCTTCTCCTGGAACAGTTTGGCGAATCCGCTGCCCAGCAGGAAATAGGTCGATCCGGAAGGGTTGGTCCCGATTGTCAGGCGCTTCAGTTGCGCGTCGGCAGGGTGGCCGCCGGACAGCAGAAGACCAACTGCCGCCGCTCCCGCTATCGCAGAGGTCTTGAAAGCCGGTTGCCTGAACATTGCACATCCTCCCTATGGTCGTTCGCCGGACCCTTTTCGCGAGACTTGGCGGCGCGGTCAACCGCCGTTGCAGGGTTTCGCCCGACACGGGCCGGCCGGGCCGCCGGCCTCTACTGCCCGACGCCGCGCAGGATCGGCCAGCCGTCGTCCGGTATCGCGCCGGCCTTGATCTTTGCGGCGTGGAAGAAGTAGCCGAGTAAATTCACCAGGATCTGGGTGCAGAACAGGCTTGTGGCGCCGCCGGGATCGTATTCCGGCGCCAGTTCGACGAAATCGATGCCGACGACCGTCCCGCGCATCGCCGCCGCCTTGAGAAAATCGCAGGTCTCGTAATAGAGGAAACCGCCGGGGCTGGGCGTGCCCGTGCCCGGCACCAGCGATGGGTCGAAGCCGTCCACGTCGATGGTGAAATAGAGCCGGGCGTTTTCGGGTATCCGCTCGACGACCCTGGCGATGCCAAGCTCCCGGAAATCCCGGACCGACAGGATGTCCGACTTCGCAGCGCGGGCGTCGGCGAAGTCGGATCGTGCGCTGGAGCCGAGGTTGCGGATGCCGAGATGGGTGATGCCCGTGACGTGGCCGCATTCGGCGGCCCGGCGCAGCGGATTGCCCTGGCCGTGGCGCACGCCGAAGCGCTCGTCGACATAATCGAGATGGGCGTCGATATGGACGATATGGACCGGCGGTTCGGTATCGAAAGCGCGGATGCAGGGGATATGCACCGAATGGTCTCCGCCCAGAACGACCGGCAGCGCGCCCGCCGCCAGGATCTTGCGCACGCCGTATTCGATATTGTCGAGGCATTGCAGGGCGTCGATATGCACCATGTCGGCATCGCCGATATCGACGATGCGGGCTTCGTCGTCGGCGAGGTGGACGATGTCGTCCTCCGGATCGTACGCACCGTCGCCGATGGCGAAGAGCTGCGACGCGTCCCGGAATCCCTTCGGCCCGAAGCGCGCGCCGGGGCGGACCTGGGTGCCGAGATCGAACGGCGCGCCCATGACGGCGACATCGGCATCGATGGCGTTCCAGTCCGGCCGGTACGGCTTTTTCATGAAGGTCTGGATGCCGACGAAGGGCAGGTCGAGCCGGGCGGGCTTCACGGCATCGGATCGCTCGGTCATGGGCAGGGCTCCGAGGCCGTTCGGCAGGCCCTTCGATACGCCCCGGCCTTGCGGCCGGGGCTACTCAGGATGAGGAAGAGGGAGGGGTGTTCAGGCACTTGAACCCCCAACAACTCCCTCATCCCGAGTAGGCGCGTCAGCGCCGTATCGAGGGACGCACATTATTGTTCCAGATCGAGGTCGAACAGGCGGATTGCGTTGGTTCGGCCGATCTTGAGGCGGTCGCTGTCGGCGACGGTCGGGGTCGCGTCGTACCATTTCGCGGCGTCCTCCATGCGCTCGAAGGGATAGTCGGCGGAGAAATAGACCCTGTCAGTGCCCATCACCTCGACGGTGCATTTGAAGGCGGGATCGTTGAAGAAGCCGCTCGTCGTGATGTGGAAATGCTCGACGAAATACTCCCCGAGCGGTCGCTTGCCGCGATAACCGCGGGGCGAAAACCGCATCCGTGCATCGAGCCGCCACAGGGCGAAGGGGATGTTCTCGCCGAGATGGCCGACGGCGATCCGCAGGTTGGGATAGTCGTCGAACAGGCCGGAGCCGCACAGGCGCAGCGCGTGGATCGAAGTCTCGACCGCGAAGCCCCAGGGCGCGCTCATCAGCCAGGCATGGCCTTCGTAGTTGCGCGCCTGGGATGGGATCTGCATCCGGGGATGGAGATAGAAGGGCACGTCGAGGTCCGATACGGTGGCCCAGAAACTGCGATATTCCGGAATGTCGTAGTAGATCGCGCTGTCCGGCTCGTCCTTCTGGGTGAAGCCGTTGACCATCGCGCCCTTGAAGCCGAGTTCGCGCACGCAGCGGGTGAGTTCCGCCGACGCCGCATCGGGATCCTGCATCGGCAGCGCGGCCAGGCCGGCATAGCGGTGCGGATAGCGGGCCGCCGCCTCGGCGATCTTGTCGTTGGCCTTGCGGGAGACGGCGATCGCTTCGCCGGTATCGAGGATGCCCTGGACGGCCGGCGCGTTGAGCGACAGGAGCGCGAAGTCGATGCCGCAGCGCTCCATCGCCTCGATGCGCCGTTCGCCCACGTCGAGCAACTCCCGGGTGAATTCGTCCCAGCGCCCGGATTCGCCGGCGAAATGCCGGGAGCCGCCCAGGGTCTCCTCGATCGCCATATGCTCTTCGAACGCGATCTTGCCTTGCATCGATATCTCCCTCCGGATGCCGTCCGCGTGCGGGAATGCGGCCCGTGCCGCGGCTTCGCCTATCCGTTTATCCCAGATGGGCCGGGCCGTCGAACGGCCATCTGCTGCGTCGGGGCAAAGAAAAGCATGGAATGCGGCCCGGCTGCCCTTACGATGCGGCGGTCAGGGGAGCGCCGGAGGGAAAGATGGACGGCAAGATCGGCCTGGAGGAGCATTTTGCCATAGCGGACACGTTGCAGGATTCGGCGGGGTTCCTGCCGCCGGAAACCTGGCAGGAACTGTCGGGCCGGCTGGTCGATCCGGAGGAGCGGCGGTTGCGCGAGATGGACGCGAACGGCATGGAAACGATGATCCTGTCGCTCAACGCGCCGGCGGTCCAGGCGATCCCGGACGTCGCGCGGGCGGCCGACGTCGCGCGCCGGGCCAACGACGATCTGGCGGAGAAGGTCGCCCGCCGGCCGGACCGCTTCCGCGGACTTGCCGCCCTGCCGCTGCAGGATCCGGAGCTCGCCGCCGCCGAATTGACGCGCTGCATCCGGGAACTCGGCTTCGTCGGCGCGCTGGCCAACGGGTTCTCCGAGATCGAGGGCAGCGACGCGCTGCTCTACTACGACCTGCCGCAATACCGGGCCTTCTGGGCGGTTTGCGATGAACTCGGCGTGCCGTTCTATCTGCATCCGCGCAATCCGCTGCCGCAGGACGCCCGCATTTACGACCGCCATCCCTGGCTTATGGGGCCGGGGTGGGCGTTCGGCCAGGAAACCGCCGTCCATGCCCTCCGGCTCATGGGCTCGGGTCTGTTCGACGATCATCCCGATTTGCAGGTCATCGTCGGCCATATGGGCGAGGGCCTGCCCTTCAACATCTGGCGGGTCGACAACAAGAACGCCTGGACGAAGAAACCGGGAAGCAGCGGCCCGCAGCCGGCGCAGAAGAGCTTTACCGAATATTTCCGCGAGAATTTCCATATCACCGTGTCCGGCAACTACTGCACCGAGGCGTTGCTCTGCTCGATGCAGGTCATCGGCGCGGACCGGATCCTGTTCTCGACCGACTGGCCGTTCGAGAATGTCGACTATTCCGCCGCCTGGATGGACAGCGTCGACATCGACGAGGCCGACCGCCTGAAGATCGGCCGCACGAACGCGCTCAGGCTGTTCGGTCTTGGCGGTTAGCGCGGCGGCGCCATGCAGCTCAGCGAGATCCAGCGGCAGATCCGGGAATCGGCCCGCGCCTTCGCCGCGCGGGCGATTGCGCCCCATGCGGCGGAATGGGACCGTCAGGAGGGCGCGCCGCGGTCCGTGCTGCGCGAGATGGCCGAAGTCGGCCTGATGGGCGTCACGATCGATCCGGCCTGGGGCGGCGCCGGCGCCGATTTCGTGTCCTACGCGCTCGCGCTGGAAGAGATTTCGGCGGCCGACGGCGGCATCTCCAACATGATGGCGGCGAACAACTCGCCGGTTGCGGCGGCGATCCAGGAACACGGCACCGAGCGCCAGAAGGCCGAATACCTGACCAAGCTCACCTCCGGCGAATGGATCGGCTGCATCCATCTGACCGAGCCCCACACCGGCTCCGACGCCGCGGCGATCCGCAGCCGGGCCGAGAAGGTCGACGGCGGCTGGCGGCTCAACGGCCACAAGGCCTTCGTCACCGGCGGCGCCACGGCGGAGCTGGCGATGATCGTCGCGGTCACCGACCCGGCGGCCGGCAAGCGCGGCATCTCCGTCTTCGTCACGCCGACGGACAATCCCGGCTACCGGGTGATCGCGGAAGAGCGCAAGCTCGGCCACCGCACCAACGATACGGCGCAGGTCGTCTTCGAGGACATGGCCGTGCCGGACGCCGACCTGCTCGGCGCGGAGGGCCGCGGCCTCGGCATCGCGCTCGCCAACCTGTCCGCTGGCCGGATCGGGGTCGCAGCCCAGGCGGTCGGCGGCGCCCGCGCGGCGCTCAAGGCGGCCCGCGACTATGCGAAGGAGCGCGAGGCGTTCGGCCGGCCGATCGCCGAACACCAGGCCATCGCCTTCAAGCTGGCGGACATGGCGACGCAGATCGAGGCGGCGCGCCAGCTCTACCTCCACGCCGCTGCGCTCCGGGATGCGGGGCGGGAGTGCGCGGCCGAGGCCTCGATGGCCAAGCTCTTCGCCTCGGAGATGGCGGAGCGGGTCGCCTCGGAGGCGATCCAGATCCACGGCGGCGCCGGGTTCCTCAACGATTTCCCGGTCGAGAAAATCTATCGCGATGTCCGGGTCTACCGGATCTACGAGGGCACCTCCGAGATCCAGAAGATCATGATTTCCCGCCATCTCGATTCGCTGGACCTGTAACGCGCGGCCGGATCGAAGAAACGGACATTATTCCTGTATTTTTGGCTTTTCGTTCAAATTTGTTTCCTTGTTTTTCAAGGCGTTACGAATCAGACAGACCGGTCTATCTACCGTTTTTTTTGCCGGGCGGGGGGCGCCGCGGCCCGGCGGAACGGATGTTACGGAACGGCCGCCCGGCGGGCCGGTGCGGGACGATTTGTGTTCATATAATGTTCCATTGCGGGAAGTCAAACGCTTTTTTCCGGCGTCCGCGCCATTCCGGCAGGGCACACACCCCCCTCCCGTCATTCCGACCGGAGCGCAACCCCCCAACCGTCATTTCGACCGAGCGAAGCGAGCGGAGAAATCTGGCCAGCGACGGGGGCCGGCCAGAGGCGCAGCCCTGTGGCGTCGATGGAGCGTTCTCCAGATTTCTCCACTCCGCCCCGGCTTGCGCCGGGGCTCCGGTCGAAATGACGGATGGGGGTGGGAATGTGTCAGGAAATGTCATGAAATGTCAGGAAGTGTCATGGCGCTTCGGGCTCGCACCGAGCGCACCGCCGTGTCGCTCCGGCCCATAGCGTCATGCTGCCAAACAGTGTCACGCCGGACGCGATCCGGCGTCCAGAGCCGCCCGGCGCGATCCTCGCGGTCGGCCCCTTCGACAAGCTCAGAGCCTGTCCTGAGCTTGTCGAAGGGGCAGGCTCTGGGCCCCGGATCAAGTCTACAGAATTTTCGGCAAATATCATGTAAAGCGTTGTTTTTATGTAATAAATTATTCCGTATTCGATGGCATGTAGCCGATGAATCCAAATCAGTCATCAAACCGAATGCAGATTTTTTCAAA